>JANNGQ010000820.1:0-6622 GCA_031403975.1 Planctomycetota bacterium | reverse complement strand
CAACCGCAGAAGTTCCAAATCACGAGGGAAACTGTTCTATCGACTGGCCCAACAAGCGGTGCAAGTAGCCCCCTCCACATTCCAGACAATCATCAATACACAACCCCTTGGGGGCGGTGGAGTCAAGTAAATACCTCTATTTCACGATGAACCAAAAAAGGCAGCGGCTGCGGATCGGCTGATCGGAGTGCGAATCCTCGGAAACTTGAGAGACACCGCTGGCCTTTGCCTGCCCGTCGGAACGCTCGCGCGGCGCTGCCAAACTCGACGACGAGCGCTAGTCAGCCGCTTCGGCCTTCGTCATACTCCCGCCGCCCCGGCCGATGCCTGTTTCCACCGCCGGGTTCACCCCGGTGGTACAACGGCTTCTGCACGACTCGCCGGGCCCAGTAGCGCACAAGCCAATCAACCACCGGGGCAAACCCGGTGGCGGTGAGATTATACGGGGATGGAGTCTCGACAACCGCGTCCATGAGTGAAGGACACAAAACCTGATGACCGAAGCCAATCTCTATCGATGCACGCCGCTGTTCGGGCCTCCGGGCGTAGGAAAAGGGACGCAGGGCGGAATTCTGGCGCATATCCCGGGCTTCTTTCATCTGTCCGTCGGAGACGTGTTCCGGTCGATTGATATCGGTTCTCCCAACGGCCGCGAAGTTTATAAACACATTTCGCGGGGTGAGCTGGTTCCGGATGACCTGACAATCAAGATCTGGCGGAAGGCGGTGGAAGCCTATGTTTCGCTCTCGTGGTTCAAGCCTCGCGAGGATCTTCTGATACTGGACGGAATGCCGCGCAACGTGCGTCAGGTCGAAATGATCCGTGAGCACCTGCAGATCCACCGCGTGATTTACCTGAAGTGCTCGGACGAAGAGGACATGATTCACCGCATCCGCCGTCGGGCGATCCGCGAAAACCGGACCGATGACGCAAACGAAGATATCATTCGCCGGAGATTCGATGTTTATCGGGAGGTGACGGCTCCGGTTCTGGAGCAGTACGATCCGGCCATCATTCATGAAGTCGATGCCAACGGTTCGCCGGCAGAAGTGCTGCACTCGATCCTGGACTGCCTGATCCCGGTGCAGAATGAACTGTTTGCTGCGAACCGAAGAGAAGAGGAAGCGGAGGCTTAGCGGGCCGCGAGAAAGACAACCGCCACCGGGCTTGGGGGCTGTCGGATTAATCGCGGTTCCTTGTGGGGCAGGCTTTCAGCCTGCCTGGACTGGATGCAACGCATTTGTTTTTGAAACGAAAAGGCAGGCTGGAAGCCTGCCCCACGATAAATCAGTAGCGCGGAAGCCGGTAAACCACCGGGGCGAGCCCGGTGGCGGGCAAGTGCGCTGTTGGAGCCAGAGCTATAGCAAGGGAACAGTTCAATGGATCAGGACGAGATTCTGCTGGACGCTGAAGAGCGTATGGAAAAGGCCGTCAGCGTACTCACCAACGCGCTGAAGGGCATCCGGACGGGTCGGGCCAATCCGGGGCTCGTGGATTCTGTGCGAGTCGAATACTACGGCTCTCCGACGCCGCTGAAGCAGATTGCCAACATCAGTGTGCCGGAGCCGCAGCAGATTCTGATCCGACCGTTCGACACGAGTACACTCGATGCCATCGCCAAAGGCATCACGGCGAGCGAGCTTGGCATGGTGCCGAACAACGACGGACGAGTCATCCGGCTGAACGTTCCGCCGCTGTCGACTGAACGCCGCAAACAGATGGCAGGTCGCATCAAAGAGCTGGCGGAAGAATCGCGGATCTCAATCCGAAATGTGCGGCGCGACGCCAACAAGCATGCCGACACGTCCGAGAAGGCCAAAGTGTTCTCGGAAGATGACTGTAAGCATGCCAAAGAGCACGTGCAGGAACTCACCAGGAAGTACGAGGGCCTGGTCAATGACCGAGCCGCTTCCAAAGAGAAGGAAGTGATGGAGAACTGAGCATCGGCTGATACTCCACACCTTGACGCGGGGCCTCCGCGGATTGATCACCGCTGCCCGAGGAACCGGCAATTGTCCGTTCCTGCAGACCGGAGCAAGTTTCTCAGTGCTCCGCATCCAGATGAAACCCTGAACACGTGGACGCTCTCCAACCGGGCATTTCTGCCTCAGCACACGGCGAACGCCGTGCAGTTCACCCCGCAGCGCCTCACAGCTGTCCATTGATCATCAAGAAACGATGAATTCCGATTGCTGAAACTCGGAACCGGCATGACTTCGGCGCGGAGGTTGCCTTGGGCACTTCACCGCTTGTTCCCGGAGCTGTGAAAGTCTGTCTCCTGCGGCAACATCGATCCGCGAGGAGAAATTCTATGCACAGAATGTTGTGCAATGTACGACCACGGCAGCAGTGGATTCCGTTTCTGATCATCGTAATTGCTGCCGTATCACTTTACGACACCTATCTCATCCTCCGCTTCAGTGACCACATCAACCAACTGGAAGAAAATCCGGTCGGGCGCTGGCTGCTGCAGCTCGGCGGGGGCCGCGTCGAGGTGTTTGTAAGGGCGAAGCTGGCCGGAACATTGATTGTCCTGTCGTCTCTGACGGGAATGCGGATCTACCGCAGCCGCCTGGCCGTTCCCGTGACAGCGTCGGTGGCGACATATCAGGTCGTGTTGCTGGTCTATCTGACGATTGTGGATCTGCCTTGATAATCCCAATGGCACGCACTTTGTCGTTGATGAACACCAACCCGAAGCGTCAGCGAGGTGAGTTTCACGCCGCGTGAAGACACAACGAAATCTCCCGCTTGGCTCTTTTTCCGGGGTTTTCGTCTGATGTCAATTCGCGAGGACGGACGATGGATAGATATTGCGGCATACGCACAAAACACACACAATCTTCACGTAGAATTCACATATGCCTGAACCCGCCCGCGGACTCCATTGAGAGCGGGTTCATCCGTCAACGTTCCCGACACAAGGTCCGGAGAACACGCATGCTCGATCTGCAGCTCAGTCTGGCGGGGATGATCATCCTCTGTCTGATTGCCGCGACCGGCGGTGCTGAGCTTCAGAAGAATGCCGCGAAGTGGACTGTGATCGCGTCGCTCGGTGCAACGTGCGGAATCATGGCTGTGTATCTGATCTGGATGTGGGACCGTCCGCTCCTCAGCTGGATACTGCCGTTTTCCGGAGCCATCATCCTCGGCAACTGGCTGCCTGTCTGCGGCTCGTTCTTTGCCGGCATCTGCCTCCGGACGACTCGAATCGCGATTGCACGACGGATCCTGCTGACGACGACGATGGCGGGACTCTGCGCGTATTCGCTGATTCGTCCGCTGCTCGGTGATGCACCGCGATGCCTGCCGCTGAAAGACGGTCAAGTGCTCGATTTTCAAACGACCGACAACACGTGTTCGGCCGCCTGCGCGGTTGGCCTGCTCCGGATTCACGGCATTCGCGCCACGGAAGGTGAATTGGCAGAGCTATGCCTGACGCGAAGCGGGACACACTGGCTGGGAGTCTATCGGGGACTCAAGCTGAAGACAGCAGGAACGGAATGGGATGTTGTTGCGGAAGAAGTTGCCGTCACTGAACTGATGGAGCACGGGCCACCGCTGGGGATTCTGTTACTGACGTTCGGACCAGAATCTGTGGCTCGCGCCGCGGAGTCCGGATTCGCTACGGAGGTGGGACATTCCGTTATCAGCCTTGGACTTTCCGAACGCCGGTTGATGACTGTATTTGACCCGTCGCCGGACTACGGCATCGAGTCCTGGGACAATGTCGTGCTTCAGGACATTGACGGATGCATCCTGCTTCGTCTGGTCTCGCGGAATGGCTCTCCTTCGCCCGAATTTGACCTCGCAGCCTATCGTCTGCCTTACTGGAAGAATCCAGGATTTGCACAGCGTTGAGGAGACAGGGCAGGCTGAAAGCCTGCCCCACCATAAAACCGACAGTCCCCATTCCCGTCTGGGAAGCCAATGTCGCCGGACGACAGGTCACGGCCCCACTTCGTCCGACAGATCTTCCTCGGCCAGATGAAAATGGTGCATGACCCTGTGAAACACGGGTGACAGCGTCACAGCCATTGCACCGAGAAAGACCACACCACTGAACAGCGCGTAAAATGATGCAAACAGTTTTGCGGCACTAGTTTTCAGTTCGGTCACCGGTCCCATTCCGGCCAGAATCATCGACGCATTCAGCAATGCATCGATTAACGGCAATCCTCCCGGAATGAACTGGTGATGTCCGCGTTTTTCCGGGAAGCTGCGGGGATTCTGCAGGTGGAATGTCCCCCGCCAGGGCAGGATCCTGGAAGAGCCTGTTCTGGGCTGCGGCTGCGGCTGCGGTCGCAGGGAGCTGGCACGTGAATTTGAGCCGAATTCTGCAGCAATTGTTGCCCGGTCGACGCAGCGGACTGTCCGCGGTGTCAAGTTCGATGGCGCATGCGCTGAAGGCTGTGCTGACTGCAGATGCCGCCACAAGGCGGTTGAAGTCCCTCTCAGAAGGGTGTGGCGAAGTTCTGGAAATACGGCTGGTGCTGAGTGCATCCCCGCTGTTGTCGGCCGGAGATCTGGTCGACGATCAACCCGTCCCCGCCGAAACCGAGGTCGTCGCGGAATCCCCGATGCCGGGCCATCCTTCGGCAGATGTGATTCGTGACGATGCATGGTTCGTGATTGAAGAAGAAATCCAGGCCGGGGATTTCGCAGGACGGACGACAACGGGGCTGCCGGGTTCTTTCAGCAACCTTGACCTGATGGTCACACCGACGACTGTCGGTTGGTCACCGCCGCCCGACTCAACGCTCGAAGAACTGGCTTTGGCAGGCATTCTGATCGATCAGGTGTTTGACACGACGGAGCTGCTGGATGGACTGAATGGAGTCCTTGAACAGAACTCCGCAGACTCGTCTCTCGTCGGCTCAGCAGCCCGTGAAAACGTCACTCCGGAATTGTTTGCAGATTCCGGAGCCATATCAGCGGCAGTGATCTGCTCACGCCCCGGCGAACGAAGAGTGCCGGAGTCGACACAGCTGCGCTTGTTCGGTCGGAGTCTGGCCGAAACGGAACCTTCCTGGCGGGCGCGTTCGTCGCCCTTCCAGACTGTGGCCGGAGAGCGTGACTGGCTGCGACTGTTTTCATGGCGGCGGGCCGATGCATCAGCTTCATTGGTGAGGACTCCTGGTCACAACTTGTCGGCGGCGAGGCCGAACCGGGCCGGCAGTTCCACAACGTTCGCTCTGAATCATGAACTGGCTTTCCGGCATGCGTCGTCGGACGGCGCGGAAATATGTGATCAGTTCAGCAGCCTGCAGCCGACGTCGCACGAGACTCCGATTCTGGCGGGACTGTCGGAATCAGTGCCGGTCCTGAATGCCAGCGCTGCGCCGCGTCCGGTTGAGTTCTCTCCGGAAACCGGTCCCGCTGTTGTCCGTCGAATCCGCGAAGGCAGTCGGCAGTGTTCGGGCCGTCAAGCGCCTGTACTGATCGCGCGGTCGAATGAAGAACCATCGGACCCGATCGAAACGGATTCTTTTCCCCGACAACTGAAATATGTTGTCAATCCCAGGGCACCTCCGCCTCGCTCTTCGCGAGACCCCGATCTTCGCGTCGTTGTTTTGGAAGCTTCAGCCGATCTGCTGAGGCGCTTGAGATACAGCATGACCCCGAGAGGACCTTCGCTGGTGACTGTCGAGACACAGTCACCCGATTTTCTGTCCTTTTCGGGGCCGAGAGTGAGTTCTGAAGTCCGGTTGAGCGACCTTGTCGGCTGATTGAGAATTCAGCGGCATCGAACCATTCTGACTGCGACAGCAGAGCAACGCTTGGCTCCCATCTTTCTGATGGAGCCGATGCATGTCTCATCCAACTGACGACTCCCGAATGCGGAGTCTTATTCGTTACCACTATCAGCGAAACAGGCATCTTTCGACCGTCCATGACGCCGAAGACCTGTTTCAGGACGCATGGATTGACCTGAACCATTCGCCGCCGGAGCAAATCGATCCGGCCGTTGTTCCGGCAACACAGGAGCAGACTCTGCGACAGGCTGTCGGCCGTGCGGCCGAACGGGCCTTCGGGAAACTGCGGAAAAGAAGCCAGCGAGGATCAGCCGCAGAAGTGCAGCTGGAATTTGAGCCGGCGGACTGTGTTCCGGATTATGGACTGGTCATGGATCTGAAGCAGCTGATCGAATCACTCCCGTCGGACGAACGACTGGTGATCGAGATGCTGCGGTCAGGCTATGACGGAACAGAAATCGCGACGCAGCTGAAGCTCTCGCCTCAGGCTGTGACGCGACGCAAGCAACGAGCCCTGGAACGGCTGCGACAGACTCTGGGTACCCGACAATGAACACGATGCCCGAGACTCTCACGTCAACCTCAGCATCTGACGACTGCCGTCAGATGCTGGATTATCTGATGTTTGACTGGCCGGAAGAGCCGGGTGACGACAAGTCCCCGGCCTTCCTCCATCATCTCTGCCATTGCCGCGACTGCCTTCGAAAATGGATTGCTCTGGAGGCAGCCGCGGACCTGGCAGGTGTTTCTCTGAACGACGATGTGAATGCTTGCCACGAAATTGATTGCGACGATGAGGACTTGCCACTGGCGTAATGCCGGTTCAGACTGGAGCTGGGCTGCGGCTGGGGCTCGCTGACCCTTTA
>JANNGQ010000819.1:0-6053 GCA_031403975.1 Planctomycetota bacterium | reverse complement strand
GCGTGACCTACGGAGCCGTCCGCTTGTTCTTCAGAAAACCACTCATCTCCGTGACCGTCTGATAACCAACGAACCGAGCGGCCTCCGTGCCGTCAGGGGACAGCATGACACCCGTCGGATAGGCACCGACGGAGTACTTCTCTCCCAGATCCTTACGTTCATCGCCGTCGATCTTCACGCAGATGACTCCTTCAGCAGAGTCGACAACATCTTTGGCCGTGAAGACCAGTTGCGTCATCGTTTTGCAGGGGCCACACCATTCGGTTTCAAACTTGATGAAGCACGGCATCTTCTTCTCGACGGCTTCAGCAATGGCCACGTCAGCGTCATGGCGGAATTCCAGCGGCTTTGCCGCTCGTACGGCCTTGCGATCTGCCAGGAAGGGATCGCGGGCCAGTTCGTCTTCCTCGCGAGTCATGCCGGGATCGAACGGCGTGATCCGACCGGAGCGTCCCGTGACACCGTCCAGTTCCAGCTTGAAGGCGGATTCACCGAGCCAGAAGAATTCTCCGACCTTCCGCATGTCGATGCCCTTGGGCGGATCGTCGTCGCTGCGAAGTTCCCACGCGATTCGGTCGTCTCGATGATGACCGGCTCTTCGTTGAACTGCCCGTTGCGGTCCGTGTCCACAAACAGCCTCGTATACGCCTGATCGGCCGCAGCGCGTGTGATCAGCATCCGAAACGGCGCTTGCTCGTTCGTCGGTGTCCCGAGGACGACCTCAGTCTCCAGTCCATCGAATCCAAGGTCCGGCGCAACGGTCGCTGCTTTCAGAGGCAATCCTTTGCCTTTTGGTGAATATCGCGGAGCGAGCGGGGAATCCGAATCACCGGCAAGAAATGTCACGTCGACCGCGGCTGCCGCAGCTGACTCCGTTGCCGGAGCTGGTGTTGATTCGCCTGGGGAAGACTCTGCTTTCGCTGCTGCCGCTGGCTCGCTTGCTGCATTGTTCGAGATTGTCGCAGTGTCAGTTGCAGGCTGCGCTGCACTTTGCCCCGTCGACTCTGACTGACATCCCGCAACCAGCAGAAACACTGCCACACTTGCTGAAACCCGCATGACCATTCTCCGAGAATTCCACTCTGATTCTGTCGGATAAAATACGACAACTCGCAGTCTATGTCGTGACGTCCGTGGTCACCATCCTACTGTAGACCAGCCGCTCCGTCGGCTGGAGTTCCTTCGGTTGATGCGGCGATGGTGTGCGGGTTGCGATAACGAAATCCCCGCCGGTGGAGCCGCGGGTCAACAGTAGTTATTCCCACAATTTCGATATTCGTTTTCGTATCTCGGAAGTATCACTTTGGATGAGACTTCTGTGACCGGAGATACCGGAAGCGGAACCGTAGGTCAGCCCGTGGGACTGGCGATCGAACAGAGACTGGATGGCGGAGGGCAGGAATCGCGTGATCTTGCTCAGCGAGTGCTGGTCGCTCTTGTGGCGGTTGTGGAAGTAGTATCGTTCGGGGCGGAGGACGGCAAGTTGGCTTTTGGCGCGGGTCATCGCGACGTAGAACAGGCGGCGTTCTTCTTCGATTTCTTCGGGACTGCCGGTCGCCATATCCGACGGGATATTTCCGTCGGCGGCATGAATCACGAACACTGAATCCCATTCAAGGCCTTTGGCGGAATGGATCGTGCTGAGGATCAGATAGTCTTCGTCGAGGAACGGATCGGATGGAAGGTCCTGCGTCGAATTCGGCGGATCCAGAGTCATCTCTGACAGAAACTCACTGCGGCTTTGGTATCTCGCCGCGATGGCTTCCAGCTGGATCAGGTCGTCGAGCCTGGCCTGGACGTTGTCGTATTTTGTTTCCACCAGTGGCGAGTAGAAAAGGCGTATGGCGTGGATATCGCCAGCGACGCCGGTATCGGAATCGGTGGCGCGCTTTTCCAGCTGCTGCAGCAGCCTGAGCAGCTTCGGCCAGGTGTCTCGCAACGACAACGGCGGAGTCCACGACAGCCAGGTATCGAAGTGGCCGCCCGCTTCGCGCAGTGAATCCATCAGTGATCCGGCTTTTGCGGGCCCGACTCCGGGCAGCAGCATCAGAACTCGAAACCCGGCGACGGTATCGAGCGGGTTCTCGGCCAGCCGGAGAAACGACATGAGATCGCGGACGTGAGCGGTCTCCAGAAATCTCAACCCGCCGTACTTCACGAACGGCACGTTGCGGCGCCCCAGCTCCGCTTCCAGAGCCATGCTGTGGTGCGAAGCTCGGAAGAGCACTGCCTGCTGTTTGAGCGAGACTCCCTTTTCCCGGCGGTCCAGAATCTGATCGATAACCCATGTCGTCTGAGCATCCTCATCGCTGCACGTCACCAGCACCGGCAGTGCACCGTCGCCACGGGAGGACCAGAGTTCTTTCCGATGGCGTTCTTCGGCTTCAGCGATGACTCGATTCGTCGCATCCAGAATCTTCTGAGTGCTGCGATAATTCTGTTCGAGCGGAATCAGAACAGTCCCCGGATACTGTTGCGGGAAATCCAGAATGTTGCGAACCGTGGCAGCTCGGAAGGAATAGATCGACTGAGCATCGTCGCCGACTGCCGTCAGGCCGGTTCCGTCAGGGCAGATGTTCTTCAGAATCTGAGCCTGCAGGATGTTCGTGTCCTGATACTCGTCAACCAGCACGTTTGAGAATTGCTGTCGCAGTATCTGCGCGCCGTCGGTGTTTTCCGCAAGTGCGTGCCAGAATAACAGCAGGTCGTCAAAGTCCAGGACTCGCTGCTGTTCTTTGGTGCTCGTCCAGGCGTTGAACAATTCCGCCAGTCGCTCCTGATGTTCCAGGCACCAGGGGAACCATTTCTCCAGCACAATCTTCAGCGGTCGCTGAGTGTTCACACAGCGGCTGTAGATGTCGAGGCACGTTGCTTTCAGCGGAAAGCGATTCTCCGACTTCGGCAGGTTCAGCTTCGACCGGACAACATTCATCAGATCTTCGGAATCGCTGCGATCCAGAATCGTGAAATCCGGATGAAGCCCGATCAGCGAACCATAGCGCCGCAGCAGATTCGTGGCGACCGAGTGAAAAGTCCCGCCGGCGACTCGACGAATGGCCGATCTCTGACAAAGAGAAGGATCCTTCAGAGTTGAAGGATCGAGCTGAAGGAGAATCTGCTCAACTCGCCGCAGCATCTCCGCGGAGGCTCGTCGCGTGAACGTCAGCATCAGCAACCGACCGGGGTCGGTCCCTTTTACGATCTGCCACGCGACTCGGTGCGCGAGCGTGGTCGTCTTGCCGGTGCCGGCACCAGCGATGATCAGCAGGGGAGCATCACCGTGCATCACGGCTGATCGCTGCTGCGGATTCAGCGACTGAAGGAACGCGGGAATGTCGGTTGTTTGCTCTTCCATGGGTCGTGCAGGGGACTTTAACAGCCCGCGAGAATATTCGTAGGGCGCAAGTTCGACCTCGAACCGGAGAAATGAGGCCACGCCACCGGGTCTGCCCTGGTGGTATCTACACAACTCGCGATGCGGTTCGAAGTTATCAAAGGCCAAATCTTGATGGGCAGCAGGACCCTGCATTCGCCGGGGATCGTCAACAATTCATTGACATCCGGAGACATGACCTTGTGGATCTGAGCTCGCTCCCGATGTCGTGATCTGGTTCGTGCCTCTCGTTGATTCGCCGCCATCAGCGTCCCATCAGCGTTCATCAGCGGTTCCAAACCGCTGATAGACGCTCATAGACGCTGATGAATCGCAGTAGAAACCGGCAGTCGAGGCCTGTGAGAGGACATTCATGGACGTCAGTTGGTGCAGATACCAATCGGCCAGCCCTGGTGGTTCAATGGATTTTGCGCGAGTCGCGCAAAATCCCGCGGGCCACCGGGACAGGCCCGGTGGGGGCCGTTGCATGAGAATTCGCAGCGTGCTAGGTCAGTGCCGTGCCGCACTGGACGGCACCAAGATCTTTGTGAATCTTGTATTCGAAAGCGTCCACGAGCGCGATCCAGCTGGCTTCGATGATGTTCTCGCTGACTCCGACTGTGCTCCAGATGCTGTTGTGGTCGCGGCTTTCGATCACGACGCGAACTTTGGCGGCGGTGCCCTCGGTGCTGTTGATGACTCGCACTTTGTAGTCCATCAGCGTCATTTCAGCGAGCCCCGGAAACACCGGAGTCAGGGCCTTACGCAGTGCGCTGTCCAGCGCATTCACAGGACCGTCGCCTTCACCGACGACGTGCTGCTGCTGTTCCCCGGTGGTCAGTTTGATCACGGCTTCGGTCATCGGTACACGCGATTGATTTTCGACGTTGACGCGGTAATGGTCGAGCTGAAATGCGGCGTTGTAAGTGCCGGCCTGTTTCATGACGAGCAGATCGAACGAGGCTTCTGCCGCTTCGAACTGATAACCATCGCTCTCCAGATCCTGCACGACGGTGAGGATTTTCGCCATCAGCTCAGTGTTCTGACTGATGTTGAATTTCGTGGTCTTGGCCACGATGCTCGAACGTCCTGACAGTTCGCTCACGAGGATGCGGCGCTCGTTGCCGACGGCGTCCGGAGGAATGTGTTCATAGCTCCGGGAAATGCGATTCACGGCATGGACGTGCATGCCTCCCTTGTGCGCAAACGCGCTGGTTCCCACGAACGGCTGTCCCGAACGAAAATTGATGTTGGCCAGTTCATAGACGTAACGAGACAGCTCGGTGAGTCTCTGGATGCCGCCTGGGATCAGGATGTCGTGATTCAGCTTCAACGACAGGTTTGCCGCGACGGAAATCAGGTCGACGTTGCCGCAGCGCTCGCCGATGCCGTTGATGGTTCCCTGAACCTGCATCGCTCCGGCCTGCACAGCGACGAGTGAATTTGCCACAGCCAGTTCGCAGTCGTTGTGACAATGGATGCCGATCGGAACGCTGATGGCGGATTTCAGAGCCCGTACAAATTCCGCAATCTGTTCGGGCAGCGTGCCGCCGTTCGTGTCGCACATCACGATCATGTCTGCACCGGCTGCTGCTGCCGCCTGCAGTGTCTGCAGTGCGTAGTCGGGGTTTGCCTTCCAGCCGTCGAAACAGTGTTCCGCATCATAGATCGCTTCGCGGCCTTCCGATTTCACGAATGCGATGGAGTCGCGAATCATGGCGATGTTCTCTTCCAGCGAGACGCGCAGGACTTCCGTAACATGCAGATCCCAGGTCTTGCCGACGATCGTGATCGCCGGGGCTTTCGAGCGAACGAGTGCCTGCATCCCCAGATCGTCTTCCGCGGAGATGTCCTTGCGGCGCGTCATCCCGAACGCAGCCACGCGGGAATGTTTCAGATCCATATCAGCCACACGCTGGAAGTACTCTTCGTCCTTCGGGTTGGACAGCGGATAACCACCTTCGATGTAATCAAAGCCCAGCTGATCCAGTCGCTGCGTGATCATCAGCTTGTCCTGCAGAGAGAAGTTGACGCCTTCTCCCTGGGAGCCGTCTCGAAGCGTTGTGTCGTAAAGCTGGATGCGGCGCATGTGACTGGTCCACCAACAAAAAAACCCTCAGGGAATCCTGAGGGTCGGGCAAATCGGGTTCAGCGATCCTCAGACATGTCGCGGCGGCCGAACGACAGAAATGCCGCCGACGCAAATACCCTGAATCGCGCTGATGCTGAGAATCATGCCGGGGACTTTAGAAGACCGCACGACCAACCGTCAACGAAAAACCGGAAAAGAACATCCGACATTCGCAGCCTGGGCGGGAATCGGACGGCCAACGTCCGTAAGATAGGCATTCCTGCCCGTTGCATCGGTGCGGGACAAGAATGTCCAGCCTGCATTATGCCATACGAAAGTTCATTCCGTGTCCGAACCGACGCAGCCCGCCAGACGAGTCTCAGCGATCTCCGGTCGCAAAGTCGTTATCGCGATGTTTGGAATGGGGATTTGCGCAACAGCACTGCTGTATTTGTACTGGAACCGGCACCTCATGCCGTTCATGCCGCTGCAGGAGGCGATCGTGGCGGAATTCCCCGGTTCTTCTCCGCGAGTCGACGGCGGACAGCAGAAGATGCACAAGAACACGCCCACAATCCTGCGCATTCTGATGAAATCTGACGTGGATCC
>JANNGQ010000818.1:0-4029 GCA_031403975.1 Planctomycetota bacterium | reverse complement strand
TCGCCGAAATCGGCGGCAAGGTCATACAGCTCCGGCTGAGCGCCGCCGCCGCGAGATTTCACCAGTTTCATATCGCCATGGCGAATCGCCCATTGCTCGCCGAAACGCCAAAACATCGTCTCGTGCGGACGACCGACGTTGTGGCCGGTGACGAACGGTGAGAGGTCAACGCCGTCGAGCTGCCACGATGTCTCCACCTTGCCACCGGCGGCAGAGATAATTGTTGGTAGCACATCCAGATTCATGACCGGCAGGCCGAACGTTGTGTCGGCGGGCCAATGCGATTTCCATTGTGCGAGGAACGGGACTCGCGGTCCGCCTTCATAGGTGGTCATTTTGAAGCCTTTCAGGCCGCCGTTCTGCGAGGTCGTGCTTTGCGTCGGCCGCCGTTGTCAGCGATGAAGAAGATCAGCGTATTTTCCTCCTGTCCCATCTCGCGCACTTTGCCGAGCACCCGACCGACAGCGTCATCCATGGCCGACATCATGGCGGCAAATGTCTGACGTTTCGTGTCCGAAATGTCCGGAAAGCGATCGAGATATTTTTTCGATGCCTGCAGAGGTGCGTGCTGTGCGTTGAACGGAAGGTAGAGAAACCACGGCTTCGCTTTGCTCCGTTGCAGCCAATCGACGGCCCGCTCTCCGTAAGCGTCGGTCGTGTAGAAATCGGGATCGGCGACCGGCGTCACCTCATTCGAAATGCGCGAGTCGATGAAATTGGTCGGGTGAAAGAACGGCGTATTGGCGAGCGTGCCGAAAAACTCGTCAAAGCCGCGCTTCACGGGTCGATATTCTTCACTCATGCCGAGATGCCATTTTCCAATGCAGATCGTTGAATAGCCGAGCCCTTTCAGGCGATCTGCCAGAGTCGTCTCGCGGAGATCAAGCCCCTGTTTTGCTGCGACGGAATTGAATTCGTGGCCAAATCGTGTCGGGTATCGTCCTGTCATCAGCCCGGCTCGCGAAGGGCTGCAATACGTCGCCGCCACATAACCCTGTGTGAATCGCACGCCGTTCTTCGCGATTGAATCGATGTGCGGCGTCGGGATTTCCTGATTCCCTTGGCAGCCTAACTCGCCCCAGCCCAGATCGTCGGCGTAGAAGATCAGCACATTCGGTCTGGAAGCATCGACGGCAAAGAGTGTGTCGTTCGAGGTCCCCGACAGAAACATGGCGGCCACCAAAGCTGTCGTTAATGAGCGAATCATCGTTGAGTACTCCGGAACGGCGACCAGTATGCCGCGACGAGTGGCAAAAAACGCAGGCCACAAGATAGGTCACCGCACCTCCCGACGCAACAAATCGCCCCGCAGCTCGTAGTCCTGACACAGTTGCCCGGATTCAGGCGATGGCACATGTGAACTTCCTGCCGAAGAACGTAACGCATGCGGTACCTGCAAGACATGGTCGATCATACGATTGCCGAACGGCGTACCCTGCGACAGTCCGGCGACTGGCACAAAATGGGTCGGGCAGAATTCTTCTCCCGAGTCCGTCCCTCTCGGAACTCACGAAGGAAATACTCACACCATGAAGCTCAAATCTACATTGACGTCTGCGTTCGTGTTGTTCTGCACCCTGTTCCATCAGGCCTGCGGGCAACAGCCACCAGCGGAACCCGCTCCCTATGAGGTCGACTCCGACATCTTGTATCGGACGGAAGATGAAACGACAGAGGCCATGAAGGAACGGTGCCGGCTGGACGTTTACTTTCCGGTTGACGACAGGGAATTCGCCACGGTGGTCTGGTTTCATGGTGGCGGACTGACGGGCGGGAATCGCTCTGTTCCTGAGGGACTCAAGCAGAAAGGCATTGCGGTCGTCGCGGCGAACTATCGACTGAGCCCGCAGGCCAAATCGCCTGAGTACATCGAAGATGCCGCAGCGGCGGTGGCCTGGACATTCGGCAATATCGACAAGTATGGAGGATCGACTCGTCGGATCTTTGTCAGCGGCCATTCAGCCGGCGGATATCTGACCAGCATGGTGGGACTGGATAGACGCTGGCTTGCCGTTCACGGCGTCAATGCCGACGACATTGCCGGACTCATCCCATACAGCGGCCAGTCAATTACGCATTTTACGATTCGGGCGGAACGGGGAATCAGCGACAAGCAGCCCGTCGTTGATGAGATGGCACCGCTCTTCCATGTCCGAAACGACGCGCCGCCGATGCTGCTGATCACCGGCGGGCGTGAACTGGAATTGCTTGGTCGTTACGAAGAAAACGCATACCTGTGGAGAATGATGCAGGTGGCCGGACACACGCAGACTGAACTGTGTGAACTGGACGGATTCAATCACGGACAGATGGCTGAACCCGCACATCCGCTGTTGCTGCGATTCGTTGCTGCGCACGCCAGATGATCGTGCGATGTTTGTTGCATTGCGCGATAGCAGTCTGGCTGGTGTGGTCCCGCCGGGACAAGCCCATCCGTATCTACACAATTCGAGTCTGAGCAATTCGTTCCGTCTCTGTGTTTCGCGTTTTTCGGGCCAAAGGCCCATTCAATTCCATAGCCTGGGACCTGGGCCGACGCGGTGCTTTTGAAGTTGCGCATTTCGTCAGGGCTGGAAGCCCGGCACATCGTCAGCCGGCCACGAACTCGGGCGTGTCCTCGAACATGTGAATGAAGCCATGCAACTCGCGCAGCACGTCGTTCGGCAGGTGGCGCGTGGTGCGGGTCTCGCCGAATAAGAAGATCGGCACGTCGGCGTTGCGCCAACGTATCTCTTCAACGAAGCGGCGGATGTCCTTGACGGCGTTGGCGCCCGAACCGTCGGTCTCGAATTCCTCGTCATCCACCGACAACACGAACCCCGACGCCCGGCTCGCCTGCTGGGCGAACATCGCCGTGTCGCGGAAGCTGGTGACGCCCAGCACTTGCGTGCCTTCCTTTTCGATGGCTTGCGCGAGGGCGCGGATACCCAGCCCGCTGGTGTTGTCGGAGCGGAAGTCTTCGTCGATGATGACGATGGGAAAGTTGAATCGCAAGTCGTTCTCCTATGACTAAATCTGGCAGCGGGCGCAACTATTCTTTTCAAGCGCGAATATTAAGGGATAATGGCGCGTCCACGAGATATTTTTTCCGATCCGGATATCAGGAAGTTCAACGAATTGAAATGTCGAGAAGATAGATGGTAAAATTCAATCAATTACATGCGATAGCCATGCCGAAATTCGTATGGCGGCATGGGACTAAAATTCGATCCGGGCGAGCGAAAGGGCCTATTTGCACCATGGTTATGACACCGCGAACTTCACCCTACGTTGATTGCATGACCTGATCGCGCTCGTTCCGAGTCCATGAAAAAAAGCGCGGTTGACCCGCGCTTTTTTGCTTGTTGCAGTTGGAGATAAAGCTATGTTGAATGTTACGCTTCCAGATGGGTCACGTCGGGCCTTCGAGAAACCCGTCACCGTCGCGGAAGTTGCTGCGGGTATCGGTGCGGGTCTGGCCAAAGCAGCCCTCGCCGGTCGCGTTGACGGGAAGCTCGTTGATACCTCTTTCCGCATCGACCGCGACGCCAATCTCGCTATCGTCACGGACAAAGATGCCGACGGCGTGGATATCATCCGCCACTCGACGGCGCACTTGCTCGCCTACGCGGTGAAGGAGCTATTTCCAGATGCGCAGGTGACTATCGGTCCTGTAATCGACAACGGCATCTATTACGACTTTTCCTACAAGCGCCCTTTTACGCCGGAAGATTTAACCAAGATCGAACAGAAAATGGTGGAGTTAGCGAGGCAGGATTTTCCGGTCGTGCGCGAGGCTTGGGAACGCGACAAAGCGGTCGAGTTCTTCAAGAATATCGGCGAGCATTACAAGGCCGAGATCATCGCTTCGATTCCAGCGGACCAGGAGATTGGGCTTTATCGCGAGGGGGATTTCGTCGACCTGTGCCGCGGACCTCATGTGCCGTCGACGGGCAAGCTCAAGGTATTCAAGCTGATGAAGCTGGCGGGCGCCTATTGGCGCGGTGATTCGAAGAACGAGATGCTGCAGCGTATTTACGGCACGGCCTG
>JANNGQ010000817.1:0-3197 GCA_031403975.1 Planctomycetota bacterium | reverse complement strand
CTCAGATGCACGGTAAGCAGGTGACCTACTTCAACTACTGTGATATCGGCATCGCAATCGGCGGTGGCAAGGGCCTGGTTGTTCCGATTCTCCGCAACGCGGAGAATATGAGCTTCGCCGATGTCGAACTGGCGATCGCGGAACTGGCGGGGCGCGCCAAGAACAATCAGATTACTCTGGAAGAACTTGACGGCGGCACGTTTACAATCACCAACGGCGGCGTCTACGGCTCGCTGATGTCCACGCCGATTGTCAACCCGCCGCAAAGTGGTGTCCTCGGAATGCACGGCATCTTCGACCGTCCGGTGGCTGTCAGCGGTCAGGTCGTGATCCGCCCGATGATGTACATCGCCCTGACTTATGACCATCGCGTCGTCGACGGCCGAGAAGCCGTGTCCTTCCTGAAACTCGTGAAGGATCTCGTCGAAGACCCGACGCGACTGATTCTGGAAGTTTGAGATCCAATGTCCAAGGTGTTCGATCTGATTGTTATCGGTGCCGGTCCCGGCGGGTACGTCGCGGCGATTCGCGGGGCTCAGCTGGGGATGAGAGTCGCTGTGGTCGAGCGCGAAAAACAGCTCGGCGGCACTTGTCTGCGAGTCGGTTGTATTCCCAGCAAGGCGCTGCTGGAAACCAGTGAACTGTATGAACAGTCTCAAAGGCATTTTGCCGAACGAGGGCTGATCGTGAGTGGCGTGTCACTCGACATTGCTGCCATGATGAAACACAAACAGGGTGTCGTGAATTCACTCGACACGGGAATTCAGGGACTGCTGAAAAAAAACCGCATCGAACGGTTCTTCGGCCATGGACGGCTCAGGCCTGCGGGTGTTGTCGAGGTCTCCGGAGCCACTCCTGCAACGATCAGCGGCCGGAAGATTCTGATCGCAACCGGCAGCGTATCGTCGTCCCTGCCCGGCATTCAGCCGGATGGAGGTCGCATCGGTACCAGCACCGAGGCTCTGGAGTGGCCGGACGTGCCGAAGCATCTGGTGGTCATCGGAGCGGGAGTGATCGGGCTGGAACTGGGAACCGTGTGGCGTCGACTGGGTTCGCAGGTCACCATTCTGGAATACCTGCCCCGGATTCTCCCCGGTGTCGACGAACAAATGGCTGCAGAAGCCAGGAGGATCTTCGAAAAGCAGGGACTGATATTCCGCCTCGGCACGAAAGTCACGTCCGTTTCGGCGGAGGGAACAACCTGCACCATCACAATCGACGGTGCGGAACCGCTGACGTGTGATCGAGTGCTGATCGCCGTCGGGCGGAAGCCCTGTACGGATGATCTCGGACTGCAGGAAGCCGGCGTTCAGACTGACACACGGGGTTTCATTCAGGTCAATGCTGACTATCAGACCACGGCAGCCGGTGTGTACGCCGTCGGCGATGTGATAGGCGGAGCGATGCTGGCCCACAAGGCCGAAGAAGAAGGCATCGCCAGTGTCGAGAAGATGGCGACCGGTCATGGTCACATCAATTATGGCACGATCCCCGCCGTCATTTACACGCAGCCCGAGATAGCATCGGTCGGTGCAAACGAAGACGCTCTGAAGCAGGCGGATGTGAAATATCGCTCAGGCCGTTTCAATTTCGCGGCGAACGGTCGAGCCCGTGCGGCGGGTCATACCGATGGTTTTGTCAAAATCCTGGCGGATGAAACTACCGACCGGGTCCTGGGAGTTCACATCATCGGTGCACACGCCGGCGAACTGATCCACGAAGCGGCCGTCGCTATGGAATTCGGGGCCAGCAGTGAAGACATCGCCCGTTGCTGCCACGCGCATCCGACGCTTTCCGAAGCCGTCAAAGAAGCTGCCATGGCCGTCGACAAACGGGCCATCCACTCGTGATCCGGTCATCGGGTCATACAGAAGTCTCGTCCTTTCGGCGGCGGCGGAGAGACCTTGGAGCCAGTGCCAGCATTGCACCCAGCAGCCCGATCGAGGTACTTCGCTGTTCAGGTTCCACAGGTGTGCTTACGGATGCCTGAGGCGGTACGGCGGCATCCCACCATTTCTGTTCATCCCACTGAGATAAGACTTCGTCCGTCTGCGGAGTCATCTCGCTCAGTTCACCTTCGGCCGTGGCAGTGACAGCGGCCAGAGAGGGCGTCTGCGGCTGAACGGGTGCTTCATCCGGAACGATCCCTGCGATGTCGTGTGATCCGACAATAAAGGCGGGCAACATGCTGACCGCTGATTCGGTCATCACCGACGACAGAGTGCCAGGCGATGCCGTGAGCGTGTAACCGGAGTGCAGCGCATCGTCCTGAACATCCGACGCATCGGCGATATTCAGATGGGTCGAGGCACCTTCACTCCAGAAACTAAAGCTGCCGTTTGCCGCATTGACTGCCCGCACCCAGATGCGATACTGGCCCTTCGGCAGCGGCGACGCCACAGTGAAGGATGTCGAGCCGATTCCAGCCACACGGATGAGCGATTCTCCCGGAGGAGCCCCGGCGGCACCGATAAAGATCTCGTAACTGGCAGCCCCGTCAACGGCCTTCCAGGTAATGGTAGGCGTCGTATCCGTTGTCGTACCGATGACATTCACCACCGGTCGGCCACCGACGAAGAACTCCAAAGCTGAACTGAAATCGCCCTGCGTATCTGAGCGTGTGGCCCGGACATAGGCTCGGTAGATGCCCAGCGGCAGATCCGTCGGGATCGTATAGTTCGTTGTCGTCAGCCCGATGACGTCTGGACGGTAGTGTTCGACAACCGTCGTCGCGAGCACTTGATCCAGCCGGAAGTCATAAGCCTGAGCCCCGGCCGCAACACCCTGCAGCGGGAAGGCCATATTCGTCCAGGAGAACGAAGGAGTCGGATCAAATGTCGACGCGGAAGGACCGGAAAGTACGGGAGACGCCACGATCTGGAAGTCCATCGGGAAACTCCAGTTGCTGACATCTCCATAGGCACTTCTGGCCTGCACCCAGTATCGATACCGCCCGATCGGCAGATTCGTCGGCACGGTGAAGTTCAGAGTATTCAGGTTCGAAACATCGTACGCGACAATATTCGGCGTGTGCGACAGACTCGCAATGTAAACGCGATGAGTCTGCCCACCCGGAACGCCCTGCCAGGTCAAAGTGGGAGTTGCGTCAGTGATCCGCCCTGTGGGGCCGATCAGCGTCGGCCACCATCGCGACGACGGCCTCGCGCGGCCGGAGTGAGTACAACTCGCTGCAGGCC
>JANNGQ010000816.1:0-2165 GCA_031403975.1 Planctomycetota bacterium | reverse complement strand
GAAACGCCGCCGCCCCGTGCTGGGTAATGTGCTGGGAGGACTCAGCGGTCCAGCCATCAAACCGCTGGCACTGCGGATCGTCTGGCAGGTGGCTCAGCAGGTCGAGATTCCGATCATCGGCATAGGCGGAATCCAATCGATCGACGATGTCATGGAGTTTCTGCTCGCCGGTGCCACGGCCATCCAGGTCGGCACGGCGAATTTCTACGATCCCGGACTCGCAAATCAGCTTATTCGCGAACTTCCGGCTGCGTTGCAGACTCTCGCTGCTGCGAGCGTTTCAGAGGTTGTCGGAACGCTGCAGATTCCGAAACGGGATTAGACTGCTCATGAAAGTTCTCTCCGGCATTCAGCCCACTGGCCGGTTCCATTGGGGCAATTATTTCGGTGCGATCCGGCAGTACATCGCTCTGCAGGGCCACGAACAGTCATTCTATTTCATTGCCGATCTGCACGCGCTGACGACCGTGCGCGAGCCTGCTGTGCTGAGGCAGAACGTCTCTGATGCTGCGATCGACCTGCTGGCGCTGGGACTTGATCCGTCGCAGGCGACGATGTTCCGGCAGTCGGACGTGCCGGAAGTGACCGAGCTGATGTGGCTGCTGATGACGATCACGCAGATGCATCTGCTGGAGAAATGCCACGCCTTCAAAGACAAGAAAGCCAGGGGCCTGGCTGCTGATGCCGGGCTGTTCACGTACCCGGTCTTGATGGCGGCCGATATTCTGATCTACGACAGCACCACCGTACCGGTGGGAGCCGATCAGGTGCAGCATGTCGAAGTCACGCGTGATCTGGCGCAGCGGTTCAACACAGTGTTCGGCGAGACACTGCATTTGCCGGATGCGTACGTGCTGGATGCTTCAGCCAAGGTTCCAGGAACCGACGGCGAAAAGATGTCGAAGAGCTACAACAACACGATTCCGATCTTTGAAACTCCAAAGAAGCTGCGAAAGATCATTATGTCGATCAAGACCGATTCGACACCGATGGAGGCCCCGAAAGATCCGGACACCTGCTCCGTGTTTGATCTTTATTGCCTGTTTGCGTCACCGGAAGACAAGCAGGCTTTGGCCGATCGCTATCGCGCGGGAGGCATGGGCTACGGCGAAGCCAAAGAGGCTCTGTATCAAGCGGCAATGAATCACTTCGGCGAAGCCTTTGCGCGCCGCGCACGGCTGGAACACTCTCCTGACGAAGTTGAAGACGTTCTGAAACAGGGAGCCCGCCGCGCTCGCGCCAAGGCAATGGAAGTTGTGGAACGAGTCCGCTCAGCCTGCGGTCTGACGGCTCGTCCAGTGTGAGTGGATCATTCAACGACGTTCAAGACCTGCAATAGCCCAGACTTCCAACCTGTCTTCGAAGGATTCGCAGGCTGGAAGCCAGCGTTACCTATTCCTGGAACGCTTTTAAGGGATTCCAGCTGGCGTCTTCTTGAGCTGTTCAATCAGGACCTGATGCCACATTTCCGCCGCTCGCCGCTGACCGACGGCGCTGAAGTGACGACGGGATTTCGCATCTCCCCGGTTGTCGCCCGTCAGCGTATCGGTATCCGGACCTGCGCCGAATCCGGGGAGCCGGGAGACCTGCTCAATCGCGTCACGGATGCGGCCTTCCCCTTCCGGGTCATTGTAAACCGTCGGATGCAGTGTCGACTTCGCTGCCAGCCAGACCGGCTCAAATCCCCAGGCTCGGACAGCCGCGATGCGGATGGACTTCAAATTCTCGACGTAGGTCGCAACCGGAGTCTTCGCGATGACGTCGGACTCGCCCTGCTGCCACAGTACGGCACGGAATCGACCGAGCGATTGTCCGCCGGCAATCAGCCCCTGATGAAGGTCACCACCCGGCATCCACTGGGCTGACGATGTTCCGCCGAATGCGACGTTCACAAATCCGATCGGCACATGCAGCTCGTTGCAGAGCGCGTCTCCGAGCGGTGGCCAAATGGAACCGCCATCACTGCCGTCCGGAGCCGGCTGCGGATCGTGTGCCACGGCCCATGTTGATTTCGACTGGTCATACGCGGCGATTCGACCTGATCCTTCAGCGACCTGAATTCGTTCGTCATTTGTGTTGGTGGCGTAAGACTGCCCTGCAACCAGAAACACCTCGCCGACACCGAAGGGTTCCACTGAGCCAATCGCCTGAAGGTCCTTCTCATC
>JANNGQ010000815.1:0-3214 GCA_031403975.1 Planctomycetota bacterium | reverse complement strand
ACTGCAACAGCGCCGCATTGTCCGCATCGGTCCGCATCATCGCAGCCAGTCCGGAGCCGGATCGGGTCTCCGCGGGAGCCGGACGATCATTGCCGCCGATCAGAATCGTGTTGATTCGCGCAGGGCTTGCAGTCGGATTGCGGCGACTGACGACTCGCTCTTCCAGCTTCAGTCGCTGCTGAAACGTGGCGAGCGATACAAAGGCGTTGTACGGAAGCTGTTGAGCCGGCTGCAGCGAGAACCGCGATGCTCCCGCGGACTCTGCCAGAACGCCCTCGACCGTCAGTACCAATTCCAGAGCGATGTCTTCGCGTTCACCCAGCAGGCTGTCACGAGGAATCGAAGACGGCAGCTCGACCCAGACTGAAACAGTGTCGCCGGCAACCGCGCCGATTTCGGTCGCTGTGCGATGCCCCAGCACGATTCCCGAGTCGCCGGGAGCGCTCACCGGCTGTGGTGCTGGTGTGCCCTTCGCTGCTGTGTCGAGCATCGACCAGTCGGCGGCCCGCAGGCCCAGAACAGACACAGACGCAGCTCGCCGAATCCCTCCGGATGCAGTTTTCTTTTCGACGCTTCCCGGCAACAACAGCGCGGGAGCGGCGTGGGAAGATTTCAATTCCCCGAGCCCCGTGGCCGTCAGCTCGTCAGCAAGTTTCTCGCGGACGAACCGCAGAGAATGCAGCACATGCGAGATCCCGCCCAGGCGGCTGAGTGTCATCTCCCGCAAACTGGCCCGTACCGAATCACCGACGATCAGCGAACCGCCGATCACCGCCGTCGACACAGCTACGGCCAGCACCACAACCAGATGAGTTCCCCGGTAATGGCGGATGCTGCGAAGTATAAACCGAAGCATGAGACCTCATCCCGGCAACTGCCGCACTACTTCCTTGCGGCGATCGTTGCCATCGATGACTGCACCAGACGACGAGAACTGATGGCACTCTGAATCGCGTTGCGGAACGGACCGGGGTCAGCGACTCCGGCCAGCAAAAGAATCGTCTTCCCGTCCGCGGCTTTCAGACGAATGTCCGAACACCGAAAAAAGGCCTGCCCCGGCAACTCGTCCAGTGCTACAGCGGCAATTGCACCAAGTTCGGCGGAACTCGTTCGTTGAGTCCCCATCACCGACCAGATCTGCACGGTGCGATTCGTCAGGACATAGCGGGAACCAAACGGCCTGTTCATCAGAAACAGCAGCATCCCGATCGGAGCGAGCGGGAGCCCGAACAGGATGTACGACAGTTTCACTCCCAGAATTCGAATCGGAATACTTTCCATCAGCTGACCAATGATGCGGCCGATGCCCCACGCCCCGACTGAAGGGAACTCGGACATGATTCTGGCTTCAGACGTCGCACTGACACCGGCAATAGCCTGAACTGACATAGTTGATGTTCCGTGCTGTATTTCGTGCCGCGAAGCAGATGGAATCGTTTAACGGCAAGCCGCAGGCGACGGTGTGCGCCGGACACGCAGGCACCTCCGGCTTGCCCTTAAACGAAGGCCCTCAAGCCCGTGAAATTACCCGCCTCACCGCGAGATTTCCACCGCAGCCAGCTTTACCCGCCGCCGTTTCGCCAGCCTGGGAACCGGACTTGCAATTCCACTCGGCTCCTACAGACTTCGCGGATGCCTCAATACATTGCGTTTCTCCGCGGAATCAACGTTGGCGGTCACCGAGTTAAAATGGACCGGCTGAAGGAACTGTTCGACCAACTTGGGCTCGCCGACGTCTGGACCTTCATCGCCAGCGGCAACGTGATCTTCCGGACGAGGTCAGGCAAACCAGAGGCACTGGCGAAGAAAATCGAAGTCCAGCTCAGTCGCGCCCTCGGCTATGATGTACCGACATTTCTGAGGACCCCGGTTGAGTTGTCTCAGATTACGGCGACCAAACCCTTCGCCGATTGTCTCTGTTCAGCCGATGCTCTGTATGTGGTATTGCTTGGCCAACCTGCACCGAAAGAGTCCTCTGCCAGACTCAACGCACTCGCCACTCCGGAGGACGAATTCCTGGTGCAGGATCGGGAAATCTTCTGGCTCCGACGAAAGTCGGTGAGCGAATCCAGCATCTCCACGAGTGCCTTGTCCAAAGCGATCGGTGTCACGCACACGATGCGAAACATGACGATGATGAGGAGGCTCGAGTCGCGAACGACGAACACCACGCAGAATGGCGATTCGATGTAGCTCCTTTCTGCCGCAAAGGAGTTCCGCCGGAGGCGGAGCTGTGCGCCGCGCGATGGCCAATTCAAGTCGGATTTGGAAAGCCACGCGCACACAGGTTGCGGCGAAGCCGCAAAGTGCCGCCCGGCAGGCGGCACGCCGTGAAGGATTTTTGTAGCCGGATTCGTGAGAATTCGGACGGATATCGGCTGGCCCGAAATCTCACGATTTCGGCTACAGCTGCAATCCCCGTGATGTCATTGAAAGAAAGCCTTCACAGCGTTGCCGGCAGGGGGGCAAGGACCGGACGCGACGGGAAAGAGGATGGCATGGTCGAGGAATGTTCCAACGGAAATCCAACAGCCTCAGCAGCTTCGATCGCTTATTTCAATCCGCGCCGGATCAGCAGCGCATCGACGGTCGGTTCGCTTCCTCGAAACGCCTTGTACGACTCCATCGGTTCACGGCTGCCGCCTTTGGAGAGTATCGTGTCGCGGAAGAGCTGGCCGTTGTCGCGAGTGCATCCGCCCGTGGTCTGCATGTGTGCGAAGGCGTCTGCGGCAAGGACTTCGCTCCAGAGGTAGGCATAGTAACTGCTCGAATAACCGCCCGGCCAGATGTGAGCGAAATAGGCCGTCCGATAGCGCGGCGGAACCGGGGCATAGTCGATGCCGTGTTTCTTCAGGACATCGGCCTCGAACAGTTCGACGTCTGAAGGAATCTGCTCGGACGTCAGCGAGTGCCATTCGAGATCCAGAATCGCCGCGGCGAGGTATTCCAGAGTATCGAAGCCCTGATTGAACTTGCTGGCCTTGATCACCTTGTCGAGCAGCTCCTTCGGAATCGTTTCGCCTGTCTTGTAGTGCTTTGCGTAGTTGCTCAGGATCGCTGGCTGGATCGCCCAGTCCTCTTCAAACGTCGACGGGAATTCCACAAAGTCCCGTGGCGTTGCTGTACCGGACACCGACGGATACGTCACGTCGGAAAACAGTCCATGAACGGCGTGACCCATCTCGTGGAACAGAGTCGTGACATTGTCGAAACT
>JANNGQ010000814.1:0-2212 GCA_031403975.1 Planctomycetota bacterium | reverse complement strand
CGTGGCGGCCAGGGCGCTAGAATGCCGCGATGGATATCTTCAAGACCTTCACGATCGAATCAGCGCATCGCTTGCCCAACGTTCCGCCAACGGAATTCCCCGGAAAGGCGAAGTGCTCACTCGTCTGAGCCTTTATTGGTTTGGAATTCTGGGAGTTCAGCACCACTTTCTGACGAGCGACCTTTCGACTCTGCCTCTTCCGTCCGAAGCAGACATCGCTGAGCTGGCGCTGCGAAGCATGGTCGTGTTGAAGACGGACGTCGTTCCTGTGGAGTGCGTCGTTCGGGGATATCTCGCCGGATCCGGTTGGAAGGAATATCGGCAGTCCGGCACAGTCTGCGGGATCAGGCTCCCCGCAGGACTCACAGAAAGCAGTGAACTTCCAGAGCCCATCTTTACACCGGCGACAAAAGCGGAAACCGGTCATGATGAAAACATCAGTTTTGAGCAGATGTGTTCGATCGTTGGCACGGAACGTTCGCAGCAGCTGCGGGAACTGAGTCTGCAGGCTTATCGGGAAGGCTGTGATCACGCGAGGGCAAAAGGCATCATCATCGCCGACACCAAATTCGAGTTCGGGCTGCGGGACAACACGATCCTGCTTATCGACGAGGTCATGACTCCCGACAGTTCCCGTTTCTGGCCCGCCGATGACTATGCGCCGGGACGCGGCCAGGCTTCGTTCGACAAACAGTTTGTCCGCGACTGGCTGGAACAATCCGGTTGGGACAAGAACAGCCCGCCGCCGGAATTGCCCGCATCGGTCGTTGATCGAACGGCCGCACGCTACGCGGAAGCCTACGAACGACTGACGGGTCTGCCGTTCTGAAGGGCGGGGCCGGGCTGCCCGAATCACTTGCCGAGACAGCGTGCGGCAGTTTTCGCCGATCACGATCCCGGCAGGATTGGCAACGGAAACATGTCTGGAGCGATTCTCCGGAAACAGTTATAAGCATGCACACGCATTTCGATCTGCGCGCCGGACTGGGGTCCGAACACTTCCGTCCGGGTCGTTTTAGTTGCATGGTTTAACGGCAAAACTCTCTCCGGAAAGCACTGCAGGGATGCAAAACCACCGGCCAGAGTCACTGCGTGTGCGGATCAGATTCTCTCTGCGAACCTCGCGGAGTTTTCGTGTCATCGGAAGGAGTCCGATGGTGAGAGTGATCATCGCTTTTGCCTGCGTTTGTCTGCTGTCACCCACCCGGATTGCGTTTGCGCAGTCAGGATCTTCGGGATCAAAGTCTCCGCCGGCTAAGTCCGGTGGCGTCAGACAGCCCGGCGTGGTGGCTCGACCTGTGGCGCAGACTCAGGAATCCGACTCAGCGCAGCCGGCTGATCGTGCCAGCGTTGAGCTGAAAAACCACATCAATCAGGAGGTCAAGCCACTCGATCCGCAATTGGAAGATCTGCTGGCTCAATGGTCCAGGGCGAGCAAGAAAATCACGCGCCTGGAAGGTGAGCATTTACGTCTGGTTTATGATCTGGTCTACGAAACCGAAAAGAGAACACGGGGAAAGTTCTACTACGAGGAGCCCGATAAGGGTCGTATCGAATTGATCCCCATTGAACCGACGCCGGAACTGAAGCAGGAACGCATCAACATCGTTGCGAAAGCGAGAGCCGACAATCGGAAACCTAAGGTCCGCACGAAACTGACGAAAGATACTCCACCGCAACCCAGTGATGAACCATACGAACTGCAGGCGGGTCAGCAGGAATTGTGGTGCTGTGACGGACAGCGCGTGTTCAGTCTGGACCTGGCGAAAAAAGAAGCCGTCGTGGCCCAGCTGCCGGCTGACATGCAGGGCCAGAATATTATGGACAGTCCACTCCCGTTTCTGTTTGGCATGGCGCCGGACAAAGCCAGGCGGCGTTTTGATCTGTCGTTCTCCCGACCGTTTGATCCGAAATCCGGATATGCCCACCTGAAAGTGCTGCCCCGAATGAAGGCGGACCAAAGTTCCTGGGTGCAGGCCGACGTGATCCTTGATCTCAAGCAGTTCCTTCCAGTCGCTGTCCAGCTGCTGGATCCGGCTCAGACGACGAGACACTTACGCGCCGGGCCAACGAGCTTGTCTACACCCGGCTGGTCAGCCGGTGGAACATGCCTATTTACGTCTGGTTTATGATCTGGTCTACGAAACCGAAAAGAGAACACGGGGAAAGTTCTACTACGAGGAGCCCGATAAGGGTCGTATCGAATTGATCC
>JANNGQ010000813.1:0-7257 GCA_031403975.1 Planctomycetota bacterium | reverse complement strand
TGGGGCAGGCTTTCAGCCTGCCTGGACGCGATTCTTTGTGGGGCAGGCTTTCAGCCTGCCTGGACTTGAGCGAACGCATGTGTTTTTGAATGGACGAGGCAGGCTGAAAGCCTGCCCCACGATAAAACCGACAGTCCCATTGCGAGGGGGAGAATCTCACCCATCCCGGCGCGCCTGGAGATGAAGGGGCAGCGCGGCAGTCGGATTTGTGTGCCTGGCCTTGCATTCGTACACTGTCGACAGAATTCAGAGGCGACCACCATGAAGCTCGTAATGTGTTTGTTCGCGACAGTCATCATTGTGAGTGTTTCTGCAGCGACAGTCTTGCAGGCGCAGGAATCCCGTTCGAGCGACGGAAACTGGCCGCAGTGGCGAGGTCCGCACGGGGACGGAATGTGCGATGAAATCGGGCTGCCTACGACCTGGAGCGCGACGGAAAACATCGTCTGGAAAACACCGCTGCCGGAGGCAGGAAACTCTACACCAGTAATCTGGGGCAATCGTATCTTTGTGACGCAGCCCCTCACCAAAGACGGTCGGCGAACCCTGATGTGTCTCGACCGGATCGACGGGAAAGTGATGTGGCAGGTAGGGATTGACTGGAAGGAAGCCGACCCGACTCATGACACAAATCCGCTGTGCTCGTCTTCGCCGGCGACGGACGGTGAGCGAGTTATTGCCTGGTTTGGTTCGGCCGGGCTGTTCTGTTACGACGTCGAAGGAAAGGAACTCTGGAAGCGCGATCTGGGGATTCAGAAGCACATCTGGGGTTATGGTTCATCGCCGGTCATCCACGGCGATTTGTGTTACCTGTTCTTTGGTCCGGGCGAACGGTCGTTTCTGATCGTTGTGGACAAGAAGACAGGCAAAACAGTCTGGAAGCATGATGAACCGATCAACGCGAACGGAACGTCCGAAGCTCCGTTTGCCGGCCCCGATTATTACGGATCGTGGAGCACACCTCTGTTCCGGACCATCGACGGACACGACCAGCTGATCATCAGTTTTCCCTACCGGCTTTGTGCATTTGATCCTATGTCCGGCAAAGAACTGTGGACCAGCAACGGAATCAATGCGCTGGCTTACACATCACCCCTGATCGCCGATGGCGTAGTCGTCGCCATGGGCGGTTACAACGGCATGTCTCTGGCCGTGAAGACGGGTGGCAGCGGTGATGTCACGGTGAGTCATCGGCTGTGGAGGCATCCGAAGACGAAGCAGCGAATCGGTTCCGGCGCGATTCATGACGGCCGCATCTTCATTCATAACGACCCGGGGATTGCGGAGTGCTTCGATCTGAAAACCGGTGAACTGATCTGGGAGCAGCGGCTGACGGGAAGCAGCAGCACCACCAACTGGTCTTCCGTCATGGTTGCCGGAGGACTCTGTTACACGATGAATCAGGGAGGAGATTGTTTCGTATTCCGAGCGGGTCCGGAATTTCAGTTGATCGCGACGAACTCGCTCGGGGAAGCATCGAATTCGTCGGTCATTGCGAGCAACGGGAAGCTTTTTCTCCGAACGCATCAGCAACTGTGGTGCGTGGGGAAGGCACCTACAGTATCAGCCGCCACGCGCTAGTGTCCGGTTTCCCCAGGAACGGTGGGCCGGCTCCAGGCAACTGATCGCCAAGCCAAGTGAATTCCGGTATGACTGGTGCAAAAGCCTTTGAACCTCCGGGGCAGGCCCGGTGGCGGGAAAACGCGCGTTGATAGAAGGAGAAACAGCATGAGCACATTAAAAGCAATCTGGAAAAATGGCGTGGTCGTCCTTGAAGGTCGTGCAGACTGGCCAGAGGGATGCCGACTGATCATTCAGGACGAGTTCCCGGCCAAAACCGATGTCTTGATGAAGGACGAGCAAAGCGACGAATCGAAAGCGATTCAGCGTTTGGTTGACGAACGCCGCACAATCCCGGCAGTCCCCAGGAATTCAGCAAATGCAGCCTCATCACAGGCGACCATCCGCGATGTATTTCTTGAGGCTGAACTCGGAGGAGAATCCTGATGTGGCGAACAATGACGTACGTCTTGACAGTATCATTGTGCGCTGTGACGGGGGTCGGTGACGAATCGCTGCGGGAGCGACTGAAGGATGAAAACGGGGTCCGCACGGATTTGTGGGTCTATAACGACATTGCAGCGGGGATTGCCGAGGCGAAGAAGCAGAACAAGCCGCTGTTCGTAACGTTTCGTTGTGTTCCCTGCAAAGATTGCGCGGCGTTTGATGCTGACGTTGCGAACGGAAACGAACGAGTCCGGGAACTGGCTCAGGAGAAGTTTGTCTCGGTCCGGCAGGTTGAAATGAAGGGCGTCGACCTGTCACTCTTTCAGTTCGATCACGACCTCAACTGGGCCGGGATGTTCATCAATGCCGACGGCGTCGTGTACGCTCGATACGGGACGCAGAGTGCTGAAGGATCGGATGCCTACAACTCGATCGAGGGCCTGCTCAACACGATGAATCGCGTGCTGAAACTGCACGCCGATTATCCGGGCAACAAATCCGAATTGAGCGGCAAGCGAGGCGCTGCCAGGCCGCAGAGCAGCGCTCTGGAATTGCCCGGGCTGAGTAATCCGGGAAAGTATGCAGAAAAAACAACACGGCAGAACTGTATCCACTGCCACAACATCCATGACGCTGAACACCGGCACGCTCTGGAAACCGGAACGTACTCGAAGGAGATGCTCTGGAAGTATCCGCTGCCGGACAGCATCGGTCTGAAGATGGACCGCAAGAGCGGTGTTCGAATTGAGTCGGTGATTGAAGATTCCGCCGTCGCCGCAGCCGGGATTGAGGCAGGTCACGATATTTTGCGCATGAATGGTCAGCGGATCACCTCCATTGCCGACATGCAATGGGTCCTGCATCCTCTGCCAAACACTGAAACAACGGTTGAGCTTGAAACGGAATCCGGCAAGCACGTCGTACCTCTGAAAGCCGGCTGGCGAAAGCATGATTTTTCATGGCGCGGTTCGATGTGGAACGCTCCGCCACGGTTTGAAGCGTGGGCACCGGAACTTTCCGCGGACGCACGAACGAAACTGGGACTTCCCGAAGCGGATGCGGCGCTGGAAGTTCGCTGGATCAATCGAGAAGGGGCTGGAGGTCAAAGGGCATTCGACGACGGGCTGCGCGAAAAGGATGTCATCGTGGCCATTGCCGGAGAGCCTTTTCATTTCAGCACTAAGCAGTTCAACATGCACCTCAAACTGAACTACAAAGTCGGCGACACGCTGCCGCTGACGGTACTTCGTGAAGGCCAGCGCGAAGAACTCAGGATTCGGCTGGTTGAGTGAGCTTCTGTCGTCACGATGTGTAAATTACCGAACGACAGCATCGCCCCCTCATCTCCCGACGCGCCGGGATCGGCCACCTTCTCCTCCTGCCAGGGGGAGAAGGGGCTTTGCGTAAGATTGAGAAAACTCGGCCGGAAATCCTTTGACAGCATTGGCACAAATGCAAACCTCCTTCTTGCGACGTTTGGTCCGCTGCTCCCGACAGATACTCATGATCACAGCGATGCTGACGCTGCCGTATGCCTGTATTGCTGACGATGTGAAATGGCTGTCTGAAGTTGCGACGCCTCCCGCGAGTGTGCCCCGGGAAGGAATCGGTCAGCTGAATCCGCTGCTCCTGGAGGTCGATGGCCAGCCGATCACAACTCGAAAAGACTGGGAAAGTCATCGTGCGATCTTGCGCGATCAGTGGCTCAACTTTCTCGGCCCGATGCCTGAGCCACGACCATCAGTCGAGCTGACTGTGCTGAAAGAAGAATCGCTGCCAGGTGTGACTCGGCAGCTGGTGAAGTACGAAGGCGAGCCAGGCCTGTTTGTCGAGGGTTACCTGCTGATCCCTCCGCTTCCTTCAGACACAACGAAAAGACTGCCAGGAATTGTTGCCCTGCATCCGACAACAAATACATCGATCGACGAGATCGCCGGTGTCAGCGGACGTGATGAACAGCAGACTGGTCTGAAGCTGGCGCAAAGAGGATTTGTGGTGTTCTGCCCGCGATGTTTCCTGTGGCAGGACGTGCCGAGTCTGGACGAGGCCGTGAAGCGACATCGCGAACGTCACCCGGAAACTCTGGGAATGGCCAAAATGCTGTACGACGCCATGCGCGGAGTCGACGTCCTCGAATCACTTCCCTTCGTCGATCGACAGCGCATCGGCGCGGTTGGTCATTCGCTGGGTGCGAAGGAGGCATTGTATCTCGCTGCTTTTGACGAACGCATCAGCGCTGCCGTGGCCAGCGAAGGCGGTATCGGCTTTCGTTCAACCAACTGGGACGCTTCGTGGTATCTCGGCGAAGCGATCCGGGACGAGGACTTTGCACTTAATCATCATCAGCTGCTGGCACTGATCGCACCACGTCCGTTTCTGGTGCTTGGAGGCGAGTCAGGCCCGGGAGCCGCGGACGGTGACCGCAGCTGGCCGCTGATTGAATCCGCGCAACCAGTCTGGCGACTGTATGGCGAACCCGTGCGGCTTGGTCTGTTCAATCACCATGAGGGCCATACGGTTTCCACACGGTCATTTGAACGTACAATGGAATGGCTGGATATGTATCTGCGGAGCGAGACGGATTGAGGAGACCCTGTCGAAAGCGAATCTAACCGTGGGCTAGGCTTTCAGCCTGCCGACCAACTGCTGATTACTTCCTGTTTCCAGTGAATCAGGCAGGCTGAAAGCCTGCCCCACGCATTCCATCACACGCTTGTCTCTCCGTACAGTGCCTGAATCACGGTTCCCTGATTCAGGTGCGCGGGACGATTCAGTCGATCGCGAACGACAGAGTCCGGTTCGATTCCAAGTGCCGTGTAAACGGTCGCACCGATGTCATCCGGTGAGAACGCTGTGGAATCGGGATAGGCGCCGGTTCCGTCAGAGCAACCGATGACTTTTCCGCCGAGAACTCCGGCTCCGGCAAACAGTCCTGTGAAGCAGGGACCCCAATGGTCGCGACCGGAGTCCTTGTTGATTTTCGGCGTGCGTCCGAATTCGCCAAGCAGCATGACCATTGTCTGATCCAGCAGACCGCTTTCGTCGAGATCATCCAGGAGGGCTGATACGGCTTGATCCAGCGGAGTCAACATTCGTCCCTTGAGTGTTGAAAAGATGGCCGAGTGATGGTCCCAATTCTGCACATTTCCCATGTTGGCCTGCACGATCGGAACGCCGGCCTGCACCAGTCGACGTGCCAGCAGCAGCGACTGACCAAATGAATGCCGCCCATAGCGGTCTCGCGCCGATTTCGGTTCCCGCGACAACTCAAACGCCTGCGACAGCTGCCCGGTTGAGAGCATCGTAAAGGCCAGTTTCTGATCCTCCGTCATCTGGAAGGCGCTGGTGTCGGCAGCAATGGACGTCTGCTGATCGAGATCCCTGAGCAGACTGCGGCGCTGGTCGAGGCGAGAAGGATCAATTCCCTGTGCAAGCGTCATGGCATCGACTCGAAAGTCGGGATTGTCCGGATCGCCGATGATCTGCCACGGGTCATATTTCGGGCCCAGAAATCCGGCCTGTTGTCCCGGCCATGTCAGAGGAGCCGACATGAGAAACGTGGGCAGGTTGACTCCACTCGGAATCCCGTCGCTCCGAGGGCGAAGGTATTCGCAGCCGGCGGAGTAACACGGCCAATCATCACGCGACGCCACCTTGTCAAAAAACGCACCCGGCTGCAGGTGACCGGTCAGCACATGATGCGTCGACATCAGATGGTTGTTGTCCTTATGGGACAGACTTCGCACAAGCGCATACTTGTGAGCTCTTGCAGCAAGGCGAGGGAGATGTTCGCAGATCACAGTCCCCGGGACTGAAGTCCGGATCGGATTGAACTCTCCTCGGATTTCTGCCGGCGCATCCGGCTTCATGTCGAGCGTATCGTGATGACTGATGGCTCCGGTGCAGAAGACGATGATCAGCGACTTCGCCCGCGGCGGGAGACTTACGGACAACGATTCAGCAGACCTCACCGACGGCGGTAACAATGCATTCAGGCCGAGTCCCAGCAATCCTGAATATCCGACTTGCAGCAAATGACGTCGTGAAGCCGACCGCGTCAACTCAAGTGGTAACTTCCTTGAATTGGACGTCATTGGAATTCAACCGGAAGCGAAATCAGGCGGGAATGGACTCGGTCGCGGGGTGAGTCGCGCAGTGGGGAGCATCACGACTCTGCAGAATTCTACCTCAAATCGCCACGCACAGTCACGACAATCTGTGAACCGGCCTGAACTGAACAGGTGCGGAACGCAAGATGCCTCCACCCACGGTTCATTGTGATTACCCACATTTTGGGTCGTGAGAGACTGCGTTTTCCTCGTAGCCACTGTCGCCAGACGGTGGGCGCCCCATTATCCGCGCGACAAAGGTATTGGCTCTGCCGACTCCCCCCACGTTCTGGCGAGCGTGGCTACAAGAAAAGTGTCACGGTCTTGTCACCGATTCATCCAGACTGAAAACGGCTCGGGACAATGCCGTCCAGACGGCAGCTTCGATGTTTGAAGGGTCTGCGGATTCTGCTGCCGATCCGGCAATGCCTGCGGCGAGTTGCGGCTGCTGAGTGAATGACTCTCGCTGCCGTTTCACGAATTCCAACAGCGTCGATCGTTCCTCATCGGTCGGAAATCGCGTGAGCAGACGTCGGAACAAGAGCGTGACTCGTTCTTCGTCGTTTGCTTCATGCAGCGCGGAAAGATCTCGTCCTGAGGCACGTGCGAGGTCCAGGAACATCGGATCATTCATCAGCGTCAGTGCCTGCAGCGGTGTATTGGACCGGCTGCGACGAGCGATACAGGCTTCGCCGCTGGGGCCGTCAAATGTCGCGACCATCGCGAACGGAGCCGTGCGTTTGATGAAGGTGTAGATGCTGCGGCGGTAGCGGTCTTCTCCAGTGCTGACGTCCCAGGCCGGACTGCCGAAGGCGACTTCCGTGATCCCCGTCGGCTGCAGCGGTTTGACGGGAGGCCCGCCTCGCTTCTCGGAAAGTACTCCCGCAGCTTTCACGATCGAATCCCGGATGACTTCCGCGTCGAGCCGCGGTCTTGGGGCAAATGCAAGCAGAAAATTCTCCGGATCGACTCTCGCGGCATCGTCCCGTCGCGACGCAGATTGCCGGTAGGTGGCACACATCACAATCCGCCGATGCAGTTTCTTGAGCGACCAGCGATCGTCATCCATGAATGTGACCGCCAGCCAGTCGAGCAGTTCCGGATGAGTCGGCGCGGTTCCCTGAATGCCGAAGTCATCAAC
>JANNGQ010000812.1:0-2985 GCA_031403975.1 Planctomycetota bacterium | reverse complement strand
TTGTGTTGCACGATCCGCTGTCATCGCTGTATTGAACCTTCGGAGCCGTCATCACGTCCACACTGCCGCAATGAGCCTGATACGAGCGCGTCTGCTGACCAAAATCGTGGTCCACAGACTGCTTGCACGCCAGCAATGCCGCTGCACCAGTCCGCTTATAGCGTTCTCACATTGACAATTCTGCTGTCCTTCGAAAATGCAGTGGTTCGGCGGCGATTTTGCTTGTTTTGGTAAGGCTGAGACGGTCCAGTTCAGGGTGGCGGGATTTACGTTCCATGTCGTCATGCCTGAAACATGGCTCGACGAAATGAGTTCTGTTCCAGTGTGAGGAAGTGCAAATGAGATATTTGTTTTCGATCGCGATCCCAAAACTGGCAGGAAAACACGAATGGATGTCCAAACATCCTGAATCTCCCTCGACCTTGCTGGCACAGCAGCGAAGAGGCAAGTTTCTATTGATTGTTTTTTGTGCAATGTTTCTCCCTGCCGCGAACAGTAGCGCAATGGCTGCTTTTGTCACTTTCGCTGTCGAATCTGATTGGCAAGTAGCCGCTGGTACGACTGTCCTTGAGAACTTCGAGTCCTATGCAGCCAACACGCAAATATCGAGTTTGCCGGCGCTTGGGATTAGTTTTGACGTCCTGGAGGGTGGCGGAAATCCGCAAACTTACTCGTTTGGCGGAACTCCACACGGCTCAATGCAGTTAGGGAACTTCCCAAACGGGATCAATGAGATTAATCGCTGGGACGATATTGTTGTGCGTATACTCCCTGGCTATGAAATCACTGCGTTGGGTTACTGGAACGGAGATGGACAAAGCGATACCTTGATCGCAACAGCCTACGACGCACTTGACAATGTACTGGGTTCCGTAGGAGCTTTTAAAGGTACCTTTGCAGGTTTCACCTCCAGTGTCGGCATCTCGCGTGTTGTTTTTGAGGGAGACACAGGTGATGGATGGAACCATCTCGACGGCTTGCAAACGAACGCCTTCGCCTCTGCCGCAGTCCCCGAACCTGCCACCCTCGCGATGTGGTCAGTGATGGTCGGCATCGGAATGATTCTGCATCGTCGCAATCGTCGTCAGATGACTCTTGCAGTGTGAGCGTTCCCGTACGTCAGGAAGGAAGCGTCCAGCCGGGCGGCCAATCACGGTCGCCCGTTTTTCGTTTGCTGCCGTGGGCGGGAACGGATGGAAGTAAAACACAACTTCCAAGGCGGCGGCAGTGATCTATTCAGATGCGCGTCCAGAGGCGGCAGTATGTCCCGCACGAATCCGTTTGCACCACGAGAGAACCCGCCAGAGGTCAGAACGAACCGAAAATCGCATAACACACTGGAAAACCAAGCGGAGAGGGAGGGATTTGAACCCTCGGAACCCTTGCGGGTTCACCGGTTTTCGAGACCGGCACGATCGGCCACTCTGTCACCTCTCCGGGCGTTTTGAAGATTGCTGGGCATCAAGACCGGTGTGCGTTCGATGCGGTTCGGATTGCGGCATTGGAGTGGCGACCGGAACCGAGCCGTACGACAGTGTACACGCGCTGAGACTGGTTTCCAGTGTGAGGGCGGACTGGACTGCAACGAGTCAGCCGTCCAGTGCCTGTTTCAGGTCCGCGATCAGATCGTCGGCGTGTTCAAGTCCCACCGAGACCCGCACGGTTTTCTCTGTGATTCCTGCGGCTGCGCGGGCTGCCGGGGTCATGGCGGCATGGCTCATGGTGACCGGGAATGAGATCAGTGACTCGACGCCGCCCAGAGATTCGGCGACATCAAACAGCTGAGTCTTCATACAGACTCGCTCCGCGACCGGGCGACCGTCCTTTGTGTCGAATGCCAGCATCGCTCCAGAGCCCCGCTGCTGAGTCCTGGCCAATGCATGTTGCGGATGCGATTCCAGACCGGGATAGTACACCCGTTCGATCAGCGGATGGGCTTCAAGAAAGCGGGCAATCCTGATCGCATTGGCCTGTTGAACGTCCATGCGACAGCCCAGCGTCTTAATCCCGCGCAGCACAAGCCATGCATCAAACGGCGAACAGGCCAGTCCCAAAGCGTTGCAGATCCAGGCGATGCGTTTTGCATGTTCGGTCGATTTCGAAACAACACAGCCGCCGACAACGTCCGAATGTCCGTTGATGTACTTTGTTGTGGAGTGCATCACGATGTCGACTCCGAATTCAAACGGTCGCTGGAGATACGGCGACATGAACGTGTTGTCACAGATCGTGATGGCATCGTGCTGTCGGGCCAGTGCCACAACGGCCGCCATGTCGACGACTTTCAGCAGCGGGTTGCTGGGAGTTTCGATCCAGACGCCTTTGGTTGCGGGGGTGAATGCCTCGGCGACCCAATCCGGCTGCGTCATATCAACGAACGTAAACGACAGACCTTTCTCAGACAGGAATCTGTTGAACAGACGGAACGATCCGCCATACAGATCTGAGGGAGCGATGATATGGTCCCCGGGCGAAAACAGAGCCATCGCGCAGTGGACGGCTGACATACCCGTCGATGTCGCCACACATCCGGCACCGCCCTCGAGCGCCGCGATATTCTCTTCCAGCGCGCTGCGCGTCGGATTGCCGGAACGGGTATAATCGTAGCCGGAATGACTCTCCAGGCTGTTCCAGTAAAAGGTTGAGGTCGGATAAATCGGCGTGATGACGCTGTTGTACTGCTGGTCCTTGTGGACTCCGCCGTGAACGCATTGAGTTTCAAAGTGCATGAAGCGTGTTTCTAAGAGAGGTCAGGCTGACGGGCACGACAACGCGACTCCGGACACGAGTTCCTTCCAAAGGCGCATCGGGATTTCACGCATTCTCGAAGAACGCTGTGAGATTGCAAACCGCGTGGATTCGACAGGCCGGAAATACAAACACGACGCGCTGACAAGTGGTTCGCGAGATCATCTCTCACTTGCGGAGCCTGCTTGTGAGAACCGGAGGCAATCCGTTAGCCTGTGCTTTACTGTTGGCCCGCCG
>JANNGQ010000811.1:0-8030 GCA_031403975.1 Planctomycetota bacterium | reverse complement strand
CGATCTCGGAAATCACGGCGTCCCACTTTTCTTTTTCGGTCCCGTAGATGTTGTCCGGGTAGTTGATGCGATGCATCGGCCGGTTCGTGGGAATGGCGACAACGTCGAGTCCGTAGATTTTCAGGAACTCCTCGGACTCCGTCATGGCGGTTCCGGTCATCCCGGCCAGCTTCTTGTACAGCTTGAAGTAGTTCTGCAGCGTAATCGTGGCCAGCGTCTGAGATTCTTCTTCAACCTTGACGCCTTCCTTCGCTTCGACCGCCTGATGCAGTCCGTCGCTCCACTGTCGGCCTTCCATTTTGCGGCCTGTGTTTTCGTCAACGATGACGACTTTGCCCTTCTCGACGACGTAATTGACATCGCGTTTGTAAAGAAAGTGGGCCTTCAGAGAATTGTCCAGCAGATGCGGCCATTCCATATTGCCGGCCGTGTAGAAGCTCTCGACGCCCGCCAGCTGTTCGGCTCGCCGCACGCCGTCTTCCGTGAGGTGACAGGTGTGTTCCTTTTCCTTGACCTCAAAGTCAACGTCCTTGCGCAGCTGCCTGGCGATGGCATCCGCGCGGGGATATTTTTCCACGTTGTCATGGGCCGGTCCGGAAATGATCAGCGGTGTGCGGGCTTCGTCGATCAGAATGTTGTCGATTTCGTCGACGACGGCATAATCCATGCGCCCCTGGACCTGCTGATCCTTCGTGGGCTTCATGTTGTCGCGAAGGTAGTCGAAACCGAACTGATTGCTTGTTCCGTAGGTAATGTCACAGGCGTAGTGGACCTGTCGCTGCGACGAGTTCATATGGGACTGTATTGCGCCGACCGTGAGGCCCAGATTCAGATGGATCGGGCCCATCCATTCCATGTCGCGCTGTGCGAGATAGTCGTTGACCGTGACGATATGCACTTTTCCGGAAAGTGCGTTCAGAAACGCCGGCAGCGATGACACCAGTGTCTTGCCTTCGCCCGTGACCATTTCCGAGATCATGCCCCTGTGCAGGATATAGCCACCAATCATCTGCACGTCGTAATGACGCATTTTCAGAAAGCGCCGGGCTGATTCCCGAACTGCCGCGAACGCTTCCGGCATCAGATCGTCCGGAGTCTCCCCATTCAGCAGCCGCGCGCGGAATTTCGCGGCGGTCTGCTTCATTTCGTCATCCGACACGTTCCGCCAGTCGGCTTCGAGCGAATTGATGCGATCCAACAGTGAGCCGGGAATGATCGTGGTCGTGCCCTGACGGTCTCGCACGAACCCCCAGCTTCTTCATGCGGCGTTCGTTCGACGATCCGAACAGCGAGGTAATGCCTCGCTCAATTTTCGAAGATGCGGCGGTGAAGAAGTCGCCTACTTTTTCCAGAAACTCCATGTCGCGCGATCATCCTGAGAATCTGAGTGAGCTGATCCGCGATCCGGGAAAAAACGCAAGCGTTTCTGCCACAACGGCAGAACGATTTCCACGGAACCAATGGCGGACGTTTTGTCGTAAGTCAAAGCCTGCCAAGTGTATCGGAACAGTCGAAGTATGGTCAATCCCGCCCCGGAGACAGTTCATCACAGACATCTGGCGGTCGGAGTCGGCAGTGTCGGGACGGGAATCTCCCGGAAAGGCAAGTGCCGTGCCGAGAGGATGCGTTCAGGTCCCGGATGTTGACGAAACGCACCGTCTGTTGCCGTCGGACAACACTGTCAGACGCGCGTTTCGGCCGATTTGTACAAGTCTCTGAACGGCTGTTGCTGGCCGCATTTCTCTGTTCCGGACGCGGCAGAACGGAATTCCGGGGCTCCGTCACACAGGATTTTGAATACCGGAATCGCAGTGTTTTTCAGTATGGAACACATGATGCTTGATTGCGTACCAGTGAGAACCGCCCGCTCAGACATCGCACAACAACAAGTTACCGGTGGAGAAGCCCGGCTTTTTGAAAAAGCCGGGCTTCTGATCCGTGGAAAACGGGAAAGAGTCATCCGATGAACAGCAAACTTCTGCTCGCCATCACACGCTTGACGGCTGCCGTAGTACTGTCATCCGGAGATGGCCTGAGTTTGATACATGCTGCGGAAGAACCGGCGCAGGAGCACGCCGGACGGACTCTGGATTCCGGTCTGTGGCGAGCTCAGTTTCCGGAGCGAGACACCGAAACTCCTCCCGCTGACCCGGATGCCTTCCCGGTTCCTGCGAATTCTGTCGCGCCACCGATTGTAGAACTTCCGGCAGCTGACGTCTCCGAAATGCTGCCCACGGGCTCAGCAGGAATCCGGACCGAAGCGGATCGTCACGCCAGAGCGTCGGCTGAGGATGCCACTCTGTCCGACTGGGATCATGCTGTGGCAGTCTCGGTCGGCACGACCGGGCGGCGTCTGACCAGCACCGGTCCATCGCTGATCTCAATGGTCGTGGCCGCTGTCGGGCTGATCGTGACGGTGGGGGCGTATCTGACCGGCGAGAAGAAGAATCAGGGAACGCAGTCTCGATGAAACGAAGTCCACAAGTGCTCCGGCCGCAGCGTTCGGGATCTCGGAGACAGCGGTCGCCGCGCGGATCAGGAACTGAGCAGATAGGCCCGCAGTTCTCTCATCAGAATCGCACAACGCTGGACAAACAGTTCTTTGTCGGGCTCACGACCGTGGGGTTTCACGACAACGGCAATCTGCCGGATGGTTCGGGGTTTACCATCTCCGGAACTGACGGTGCGCGTCGTTTCGAACGAGATTGAGATGTCCACTGGCTGACGTTCGGACGTCGCTCCCCAGCGGCCGGTGAATCGCAGCGTTCCGATGCGGATTTGCAGGTTGGCATGATCCTGACTCAGGATGTCTGCCTTGAATTCGCGAATGAACGCCTGCAGTTTCATGGCCGTCAGTTCGAGCGAAGTCGAGACGTCGACCCGGTCGTGAAATTCCTGCCGGCCATCGATTTTGAAGAGCGTCGGTGCCTCTTCATCTGCCTGGTTGGCCTTTTCATTTTCATCTTCGACGGTTTCCGTTTCCCAGCACGTCCGGTTTCGCCCCGTGTCTTTGGCCCGGTAGAGACAATTGTCGGCGCGCTCAAGCACTGTCTGGACGGAGTCACCCAGTCGGGCGGTGGATACACCAAACGACGAAGTCACATTCAGCGTACTGATACCACCGATGGAGCTTTTCATGATGGCCAGTCGCAGACGTTCAGCGCGGCGGACTCCCGCGTCGATATCGGTATCCGGGCAGAGGATCACAAATTCTTCACCGCCGTACCGTCCGATGACCTCCGCCGAATATGTTTCGTGCTGCAGCATCCGTGTCAGGTCCACGAGTACCTGGTCACCGACCTGATGTCCGAACGTATCATTGATGCGTTTGAACTTGTCGACGTCGAGAAAGATCGTGGTCAGATTCCGCGTACCTTCGTGGGCATGAAAATCCTCGAGCATGTGCCGGAGCTGAGTCTCCAGCTGTCCGCGGTTTGCCACGCCCGTCAGAGCGTCGCGGGTTGCCGCGAGCTTGAGTTCCACGTACTCCCGGCTCTGTCGACGCACTCCGCTTTTGTTGCGCAGCAGCTGGACGATGCCCTGCACTGTTCCGTTTGCTGCAAGGATGGGCAGCGTGTACACGTCGACGGTCAGGTGCTTCGAATCCTTGACACGACACAGGCGACTGCCGAACTGAGCGCGGCCATTCTTGAGGACCTGTCCGATCATCGTTTCTTCGCGAGTTTCAGGCGATGCCTGGTCATCAGTCAGCGAAATCAGCTGCACATCGCCGGGCTGCCATGTTCGTCCGCAGACACTCTGGAGCGGCAAGCCCGTCATCCCCTGCATGCCGTCACTCCAGATGCAGTAGTTTTGATTCGAATCAAGTACAAAGTAACCGTCGTACAGCTCCTGAAACTGATACAGCACATTGAGGAATTGCGCCAGAAGCACGACTTCATTGCGCTGTTGCTCGGGGATCTCGCTTCTTTGATCCTGCTGCTGCAGGGGATCGCTGAACCGAAACAGCGAATCACCTTCGGCTTCGTACCACCGGTTCAATGTCCGCACGATGTTGCCGTCGTACCGGCTGCCTGAATTCTCCTCAAGCACATGAATTGCTTCCTGATGAGTCATCCCGCGGCGATACGGTTTGGGAGTCCCGAGCGAATCATAGGCATCGGCGACGGCCAGAATTCTCGGCCCCAGCGGAAGGTCTGACTGTGCACCCGAGGCTCCGGCATCCATGCACGCCCCGTTGAAATCGTGATGCAGCATCGTGAGCATTGAGACGACTACGGGATCGGCGTGAAACGCCTGCAGCAGACTGACACCTGCATGATGATGCAGCAGCACAAAGTCATATTCTTCGCTGCTGAGTTTTCCGGGCTTCTTGAGAATCAGATCGGGAACACCGATCTTTCCGGTGTCATGCAGCAGTGCGGCAATCTCCAGCTGCCGCCGCTGATCGTCGTCCCAGCCCAGCAGCCGGGCCACTCCGCTGGCGATGGCGGCAATCCGCTGACCATGCAGCAGACTCGCCGGATCGAGCAGCTTCATGGATCTCAGCAGCAGCGTCATCAGACTGCGGGGAATGATCTGCTTTTCACCCGACATGACCTGCTGACGGCGAGCATCCTCAGACAGCGCGAGCATCCGGATCAGGACGGCGCTCGTGTCTGTCGGCATTGCCGGCGTCAGACTGTCCAGTGGCAGACCCGTAAGCCGAGTTGTCGGTACAACGCTTTGCACTGCAACCACAATCTGTTGATGAAAACCGCCGCCGGAAAACGCGCACGGGGAGAATTCCTATTGGAAAACTTAGGTCACGGGTTGTCTCACGATCAATTGTTTACGAAAAGTTGCACCACGATTTACTCGTGATAACCGGCACCGGCGGCAGACTCCGATGAATCCATACAGAACACCCTGCAAAGTGCCGACCACAATCGTCCAATTGCGGCTCACATCAACTTCTCTACAATCCGAGCAATAACCAGTCCCTGAACCAACGAGCCCGCGCATGACCAGTTCCAACCCTTTCGGAGCCGAAGCCACACTCAGAACCACCGACGGCAACCTGAAGTATTTTTGTCTCCGGAGGCTCACTGAAGACGGCATCGGCGACATCGAAACCCTGCCGTATTCAATACGGGTGCTGCTGGAAGCCTGTCTTCGAAACGTCGACGGTTTTGTGGTCAGCGCCAATGATGTCACCAACCTCGCCAACTGGAATGCGGCTGCGCCCGCTCAGGTCGAAGTGCCCTTCAAGCCCGGACGAGTGGTGCTGCAGGACTTCACCGGAGTTCCTGCCGTGGTTGACCTCGCCGCGCTTCGCAGCGCGATGGTGCGAATGGGTGGTGATCCGAAGAAGATCAATCCGCTTGTGCCCTGTGATCTGGTTGTCGATCACAGCGTACAGGTGGATGAATTCGGAACGAAGTTTGCCCTGAAGAATAATGTCGAGATCGAATTTCAGCGGAATATGGAGCGTTACCAGTTTCTGCGCTGGGGACAGAAATCGTTCGACAACTTTCGAGTCATCCCGCCGGCAACGGGCATCGTCCATCAGGTCAACCTGGAATACCTCGCAACGGTCGTCATGACGACCGACGGCGTAGCGTATCCGGACAGCCTTGTGGGCACCGACAGTCATACGACGATGATCAACGGTCTGGGCGTCGTCGGCTGGGGCGTGGGCGGAATCGAAGCCGAAGCCGTCATGCTGGGTCAGCCGATCTGCATGCTGACTCCGGAAGTCGTGGGATTCAGACTGTCCGGCAGACTGCCCGAGGGTTCGACCGCGACGGACCTTGTTCTGACCGTGACCCAGATGCTGCGGGCCCACAAGGTCGTGGGAAAGTTTGTGGAGTTCTTCGGTCCCGGCCTGGATGCGCTCAGCCTGGCGGATCGCGCGACGCTGGCCAACATGGCACCCGAATACGGAGCCACAATGGGGTTTTTCCCGGTTGATGCGGAAACGCTGAACTACCTGACCCGCACTGGTCGACCAAAGTCGCTGATTGATCTTGTCGAAAGGTATTATAAAGAACAGGGACTGTTTCGCACAGAAAGTTCGCCGGAACCGCGATTCAGCAGCCGGCTGGAACTCAACATGGCCGACGTTGAGCCGTCACTCGCCGGACCGAAGCGGCCTCAGGATCGGGTTCTGCTGAAGGACATGCTGCCCGAATGGAAGAAATCGCTCAGCGGAGTATTCGGCAAGGCGCAGGCCTCTGTACCGGTGAAAATTCCAGCGATGAAAGTGGTGTCTGAAACTTTGGAGGCAACTGTAAATCATGACGAACCACTGCGGCCGGAGAGTTCCAGACACCCTTTTCAGCAAAGCTGTGAAATCACCGATGGAGCTGTCGTCATCGCGGCCATCACGAGTTGTACCAATACCAGCAATCCGAGTGTCATGATCGGTGCCGGTCTGCTGGCCCGCAACGCTGTCGCCAGGGGACTGACTGTCAAGCCGTGGGTTAAGACCAGCCTGGCTCCCGGAAGCCGCGTGGTCACCGAGTACCTTGAAAAATCAGGGCTCAACAAACCTCTGGACGCCCTCGGATTCCAGACCGTCGGCTACGGATGCACAACCTGCATCGGTAACAGCGGTCCACTACCGGAACCAGTCGCGAAAGCTGTGACTTCAGGTGACCTCGTCGCTGCGGCGGTGCTCTCGGGCAATCGTAACTTCGAGGGCCGGGTCAATCCGCTCGTCAAAGCGAACTATCTTGCGAGTCCTCCGCTGGTTGTTGCGTATGCAATCGCCGGAAGCGTCGATGTCGATCTGTCACGGGACTCGCTCGGAGATGACACGCAAGGCAAACCAGTCTATCTGAAAGACATCTGGCCGACTCAGAAGGAAATCGCTGACACGATCGCTTCATCCATGTCACCCGAGATGTTCACTGAGCAATACGGCAGGGCGACGCTCGGCCCGGAAGAATGGCAGCAGATCGCCAGCAGCGACGGAGATCTGTATCAATGGGACGCGCAGAGCACCTATGTTCAGGAACCGCCGTTTTTCGTGGACATGCCGGTCATTCCCGGCCCGATCATGGCCATCGAAGGTGCCCGTTGCCTGGTTTCCGTCGGTGATTCTACAACCACGGACCACATCAGCCCGGCAGGAGCTATCAAAGCCTCCAGCCCTGCCGGAAAATACCTGCAGGCTCAGGGAGTCACTCCGAACGACTTCAACAGCTACGGCGCTCGCCGGGGCAACGACCGAGTGATGACTCGCGGGACCTTTGCCAACATCCGCCTGAAGAATCTGATCGCACCCGGTACAGAAGGCAGCGTCGCGATTCACTTCCCGTCCGGCGAACAGACATCCATCTATGACGCTGCGATGAAGTACAAAGAAGAGGGCGTCCCGCTCGTTGCTCTCGCCGGCGCCGAATACGGGACCGGTTCCTCCCGCGACTGGGCCGCGAAGGGAACATTCCTGCTCGGCATCCGAGCCGTCATTGCCACCAGCTTCGAACGTATCCACCGTTCAAACCTGGTCGGCATGGGAGTCCTGCCCCTGCAGTTCCGCGAAGGCGAAAGCCGCGAAAGCCTGGAACTCGACGGCACTGAAGTCTTCGACATCCGCCTGAACGACAAACTCGAACCACGACAAGCCGTCGAAGTCACTGCGGTCAAATCAAACGGCGATCAGGTCCATTTCGTGACGACCTGCCGCATCGATACGCCGGTCGAGGTTGTGTATTACCGCAACGGCGGGATTCTGCATACGGTGCTGAGACAGTTGGCGAAACGATAAGAGTTCGCGGGGCGGCACCAGCTCCCGACGTCAGCGACGGCCCAATGGCACTGACTTTACCAACCCGATGCGTCAGTTTTGAAGTTGCGGGATTCGAGTCCCGACAGGGACGACAGGTTGTAGCCAGTGGCGTGAGCCACTGGTTTCGGATCGTTCGATTTCGAGAGCCCCGACGGGGCGACGCGAGTCGGCTCATGTCGCCCTTTCAGGCTTTCAGGCAACGCCGTGAAGGATTTTGGATAGGGATGTGGGAATCAGCTGACGTAGGGTGGGACCAGCGAGCAACGCGAGCGCCGGCCCACCACGGCACCGCGTC
>JANNGQ010000810.1:0-4414 GCA_031403975.1 Planctomycetota bacterium | reverse complement strand
CGTGGCTTCGAAACTGAAGAAGGCACGGTTGACGCGCAAAATCGTTCGCAGAACCTGGGGAGTGATGACTGTGGCTACAGTGGCAATGCTGTTCGTGAGTACGTTCCTGTGGATTCAGGCTGACAATGAACGAGAAAAGCTTGTTGCCGCAAACGGCGAACTCCATGTTGCCAGAGCGGCCGTCGCGCGGGAAACAGAGAACGCGGAGAGTCAGACACAGAAGGCCATCGACGCTCAGGGCGAGGCCACACTTGCCATGGAAACAGCCGCGATCAAAGCGGCCGAGGCAAAAGAGGCGACTGCCGTAGCTGCGGCAGCGAGACTTGACGCAGAAGCCAAGACTCAGCTTGCCGTTCAGCGCGGCGAAGAAGCGCAGATGGCCGAAGCCAAAGCGAAGATTGCCGAAGCAAGAGCAAAAGATTCCGAGCAACTCGCGCAGCTGAAAGAAAAGGAAGCCAAAGCAGCGATCGAACTGGCGGATGCTGAGAAAGCCAAGGCCGATCGGGCGAAGGAGGAAACATGGGGTTACGAACTCACGGGATACCTCAAGCTGATCGACGCGGCACAGCAGCTGGGCGACTACAACGATGTCATCAAGAAGGCCAGAGAGGCACTCACAAAAGCCGACTCCAACCCACTGATCGGCAAAAAGAAACCATTGATCGAGGACAAAATCAAAGATGCGGTCAACAACGGCGGTAATGCGGAAATCCCGCTCGACCACAAGCCCGATTCCGCCGGCATCAGCGCGAACGGAAGTACGGTCGTTGTCTATTCCAAGGGCGCACAGCCCAGGTTGTCAGTCCTTCGAAGCCAGAGCGGCGACTTCGCCGGATCGGAATCGGTCCCGCTGACTCCTCCCAGGGGCAATGTGAGCGATATCTCCGTGTCCGACGACGGCCGTTGCTTCTGCGTTGTCGGCAAATCGGCAAAGCAGCTCTGGCAGTTACAGAACGACGAATGGGTTCTGACACAGCTGGATCCGTTCGTCCCAGCGACGACGACGGCCAGTAAACGAATGTTCAAGCGAGGCCTGTTTTCGCACGACGGACAGCATCTGTTTCTGATAGGTGCGGATGATAAGGCCACGGTCGAAATCTATGCCGTCGAATCCGGTTCAGAAAAACCGCTCGTGAGTCAGGCGCTGGCGGGTACTGCGACAGCCACCAGTTTCGAGATTCGGGATATCGCTCTGCTGCAGGACGGGCCGCATGCATCGGTATTGATCGCTCAGACCGAAACACAGGGCTGCTTTGCGTACCGGATGACCTGGAACAACGGTGTCCCGAAATTCGGAGCGCTGTCTCACACGGCTCCGGCGCTGAAAGCCGTCACGGCGCAGGGCCTGAATTCTTCCGAAGACATCACGCGGGTTTTTGTCTCGAACGACGGGCAGCAGCTGGCGCTGGTGTACTCTGAAACGGTGGTCGTTCTGCCGCGGACGGCAGTGGCCGCCGCAACGGAATTCCCATTTTCGGCGTCCGGTGATACGCCATTAACAACCGCGTTTCGATGCTCGTTTCCAGTAACAGATCTCAGTTTTTCCGCGGACGGCCAACGCATCGCTACAGGACACGGGGATCGCTACATCCAGCTCTGGGATCGTCGGGAGAACTCCTGGTTTCCGTGTGAAACCACGGGCCTGTTTCCGCACAAATCGAACAAGGCCGGTCTGAACACAACGCGCGCCGTAAGTCTGCGGGGACATTCGCAGGCGATCAAATCGATCGTCTTTCCGAACGGTGATGCGGATCGGCTGATTTCAGTGAGTGCAGATTCGTCGGTGAGAACGTGGAAGATTTCGTCGTACAGCGAGCTGGTCTCACGCATGGATGCACTGCGCAGGATGCTGTACCCGGAAGTGCCGCAGCCGTCCGCAGCTCTGGATCAAACCCGCCTGCTTCGCCGCCGGCACATGCCTGTTCTGACAGTTGCTCCCTTGACGCAACCGCCGGTGGAGACCGCGCTAAAGCCGATTCGCCAGGGGCGAGGCGTGTTTTCCGCGCGGTTCAGCCCGGACGCCGATCGCGTACTGATCGGGGCCGATGACCTTGCCGCTCATGTTTTTGACAGTCGCACGGGCGCGCGATTACTGCCGGTCGGTATGAGCAGTCGCACCGACTTGTTCTTCGATCCGGCCAGAAACAAGTTCCTCGAAGGTCACATCTCTGAGATTGCGTCCGTTCGCTTCCTGCCGCCTTCGGGAGAATTGCTGCTGAGTGCGGATTACTTCGGGTCCATCTCTGTCTGGGACGCCCTGGCCGATGAGAACGGCGTGGGCTTCGAACGCTCGCGCCTGTTGACAGAGTACTCGTTCAGCGAATTTGCGGTGTCTGACGACGGGACTCTGATTCTGGCGGGTGGTGCGACGGATATCGATCCGTCCGGCAGTCTGCTGAAAGCCAAACTGAATCATAAGGGCCTCCTGTGGAGGACGGAGGATCTTCTGCATTCACCAGGCCCGGCTCCGTTTCTGAAGCTGGAAGGACAACACAATGATTTTCCCATCACAGCCGTTGCCATATCGCCGCTGTCGGAACGAGTCGTCACGGCCGGTCGTCGCGGAAAAATTATCGTGTGGAGCGCAACAGACGGAAGCGTGATTGCTTCCATACAGGAATCGCACAACCACGATCAGGTCGCGGGGATTTTCTTTGAGTCGGAGACGAATCTTGTGAGTGTCGGGTACGACGGCAAAATCGTCCGGTGGTCGGTCCGCGACAGGGAGCTTATACCGCAGGAAGTTGCCCGCGCAATTGATCAGCCGGTCCCTGAGTTCATCGTCCGGCTTCGACCGGCTCCGGACCGGCTTCGATTCATTACGTCGGAAGTTTCAGTCAAACCCGACCAGTCCGGCCGGAAAGCCGGGCTGCTGAATATCATGATCTGGTCGCGCGACGGTGCCCGCCCGCTGCTGAATGCCCCGCTGACAATTCCGGAGAGCGACAAAGAAAAGGCCTTTCGTCATGACATTTCCTGGTCATCCGACGGACGAGAACTGATGCTCGTGACTGACGGAGTGATCACAGTATTTGAGACCACAGACTGGAAAGTCACCCGCAAATTCCGTCAGGATTCGGATACTGTCCGCCCTGTGCGCGGTGCGCTTGCCCCGGCTCTCGACGGCACGACACGCCGGGCGGCCACGTTTGACGGTCGATTCACGCATCTCTGGGATCTGACCGACGGGACTCACGTCGCTGAATTCCGTTCTCACGCACAATACAACATTGCGGCGTCGTCATCCCCCGATCAGAAATTCGTCGCCACCGCGAGTGAAACTCTGCGCGTTTTTAACGCCGATGAAAGCAGCCCCGAATTCGGAAGCACAATCTTTCGGCTGCCGGTTCGTGAGCCTCACGGAAGCCCGCTGGCCGACGTTGCTTTCGATCCGGTTGCCGACAATCAGCGATTGGCGACGATCGACAGCCGTGGCACTCTCGAACTGTGGCAATGGCGTCCCGGACAGGAGAATCCGCTGACTCAGATCTTCGATGCAGCATCGTCGGAAACGATGTCACCCGACTGGGCGACCGACCTGCGATCCGGAAACACGGTCGCCTGGAGCTTTGACGGAAGATCGCTGGCTGCGCTGCAGATGGGGAAGATTTCATTGTGGCGGCTGGACCGTGAACAGCCGGTGAAGCAAGAATTCCCTCTGCCGGAAGGTCTGCAATGCCGATTCAACAGTCTCGATTTCTCGACAAAAGACGGAATGCTGACCGCTGGCGGTGTGGCCTGGAATTCCGCTGCCGAAGAACTCAGCAGTTTCGGGGCAGTCTGGACCCTTTCAAGTGATCAGGCTCCGCGACTGGTGGGCACGATCGTCAATGAGCATTCCGTGGACACAGATGCCCGCGCCGGGCGCGAGGGCATCACGGCCATTGCGTTTGACGATCTGAACAGCGAAATCGTCACGGGTGGTGCGGACAACCGGCTGATTCGCTGGAAGGTCGAGGGCACGGATCAATCGACCGTTCCCTCGCTCGACCGGATCGCCGACATACTGCTGGAAGGCAGCAATGCTCATAAGGCCCCTGTCACGGCGTTGGACATAGCCCTCGACGGACGTATCGTGACGTCTGATGACTCAGGCTATTTCATTCTCTGGCCGGCACGTGATTCGGCCCTCTGATCTCCTTTTGCGGGCATCCGCCCTGTGTTCCGGCAGTTTCTGCCGCTGCCGACAACGCATTTCATCGTGCGTCAAACTTTACCAACCCGGTACGACCCCTACCGGCTGCAACCAAAGTCACGCATCGCGCTCCTGCAATGCCATCTACCGCCGAGTCGGTCCATGCAGATCGCCGAAGTAACCGGTCAGGAGTCTCGTGTTCTGAATCCACAGGGAGGTTGCAGCGATGTCCGTATCCGGTCATCTCTCCATAATTCGAAATCTGACGACCGCCGTGGC
>JANNGQ010000809.1:0-3523 GCA_031403975.1 Planctomycetota bacterium | reverse complement strand
GCCCATTCTTCCGGCATTCCCGCCTTCGGCGGGAATGCCGGAAGAATGGGTGGGATTGCGGGGCGTTGCGCAACTCTAGCTCTCCATCAGCTTCACCATCCAGGCGAGCTGGATGGGGTCGTCAAGAGAACCTGGGATAGTCGAACTACTCCTCTGCCGACTCCGGTCCGATCGATTCTGCCTCAGTAGCTGTGATCAGCCGGTCCGCGTCCGCATCAAGCTGCTGAAAATGCTCTGTTGATCCCAGGAACTCCCGCGGCGAAACATCACCGTCCTGATTGCGGTCCATTCGTCGGAACCACTCCGGCCCGGAGAGCCCGGACGTCCCGGGCAGGATTGCATCCCCGCTGTTCATCTGCATGGGATTCATCATCTGCATCGAACCCGTGCTGCGGCGTAATTCTGACCGGCCCAGACCCAATGTCAGCACATACTCAGTGCCGAGTTCCGTTTCGGCGAATCGACCATCGCCGTTGACGTCAAACTTTTCCAGCACGTCACCGCCAGAACGAACTTCACGAGCCGACAAGCGGCGATCCAGATTCGTATCCAGCAGTCCGAACAGCGTTTTGCCGTCCTGCATCACAGTGACTTCGATACGACTGGCAGAAGCCATCTGGTCCCGCTCCGCAAACGAGAATAATTCCTCCCGAGTCACCATCTTGTCACCGTTCTGATCGACTGCGGCAAATTCACCGACGGCTCCGGACTGCTGAAGCGCCGCTGTGATTCCCCCGAATTCGGTCTCATCGAGGTACTGGTTCTTGTCGCCGTCCACCATGACGAAGGTCTGCCCGAGAAACCCTCGCGCCGCCGTCCGGTTATTCTTCCCGCCGCCTCGCGCGACAATCTTCAGCGGCAGACCGTCAATGGAAACAGCAGTCCGGCCGAACGAATCGTCCGTAATCCGGCTGAATGATTCTGCGGAAGGCGCAAGTGTGATATCCACGTCGCTGGTGTTCGCGTTGTCAGACAGCCGGATGTCCAGTATCAGGTGAAATTCAGGCGTCGCCAGAAGACTCGTCAACGCTGCGATATCCAGACTTGCCAAACCCGCATCGCCGCCAGAACTTGTCCTCCTCAGTACCGCGGCATCGATCATCCCGTCGTGACCGTAACGCTTTATGATCCGATCTGCCGCCAGCGACTGTGACTCTGGTCCCGTCACATGAAAGAACGGCAGGCTGACAACATCCGGAGTGACGGCGGCGTTCTGACTGCGCGGATCGCGGTACGGAATCAGTTCCGACACACTGAAGGTTTCATCATTGTCGAGATCCCGAAATCTCAGCTTCCGTGTTGCCGCCTGAAGTTCGCCGTCCGACACCATGCCGTTCTGGTCTTCGTCAATCAACGAAGAAAGACGCACCGCATCGTCCGCTGACTGCGGCTGAGCGATCAAATCAAACGCCTTCGGCAGTTTTCCGCTCAGCCATCCTGCGAAATCAGCCACTGCCACTTCGGTGACCAGTTGCTGAGGACTCATTGATCGCAGAATCTCATCCGGCCCGGAGATACCTGCCAGCCGCCGGATGTTTTCGGTGAGCAGTCCCAGTTCTTTGCCGTCGAGCCGATCGTTTTTGTCGACGTCCATCTGCGAGGCCAGGAATCCGCCGACCCATGTTCGATAGGGTTTCTTTGCGACCGATATCCTCAAGTCTGCAAAGACCGGCCCAAGCGGAGCCATGATCACCAGCAGGGCGCGATCGGCTTCGACCGGTGCCCGCGGCCTCGAACGCTGAGCAATTGCACAGGGACCGCAAGCCACGAAGAAAACACAGCCGACCAGTATCGCAGTCCTGCATATTCGTGAATTGTGGGTCGCCATGTGGTCGCTCGCATGATTCCGAATGTGTAGCTGAAGTCGTGAGACTTCAGGTCGGAACTCTCACGAGTTCCGCTACAACGATTCTGCCGGAACTCTCACGAGTTCCGCTGCACCAATTCTGGAAACACTTTACCGAGCAGATCCTCGCCGTTCACGATCTTGTCTGCTCATTTTCTCCACTGACAACAGAAATGTCGGGAAGCCGGCCGTTCCACCACTTCGGCTGTGCAAACACTTTTTCAACCTCGATCCTGAATCCAGGCAACAGGCCGCCGCCTTCAAGAAACTGCCAATTACCGAGTGCCAGTGTATGAGCCCCGCGACGGATCACTTGAATTTCTTTCTTGAACGGATCGGGAATCCAGATGACATCCACCCCCAGCTTCAGGTAGGCCGTCGTTCGCAGCCTCATGTCGTGCCGACGATCGTTCGATGACGCAATATCGACGACCAGCCGGGGGACTTCCGTCGCGACGCCAAGATCGAACTGAGAAAACGCCTGACCTCCCTGAAAAACGCAGATTGCAGGGTAATACACCGTATCCGGCTGACTCTTCACATGCAGTCCGGACTCATGACACGCGTAGCCGCGTGTCTGCATCGGCTGAGTCCTGAACCATTCCGCCAGAGCCCTGGTGAGATTCAGCACAATCGTCCCATGAACGTCATCCGGAGCCGTCAACAGTACCGCCTGTCCGTCATGCAGCTCACGCCAGCGTCCGCCCTCTGGCAGGTCACGCTTTGTGGCAGCAAATGCAGCAGCCGTCATGGAACGAAGCGCGGACTCCTGCCTTTCCGGTTCAAACCGCGTTTCCGGCAGCCGGACAACTCGAGTCGAATAACCGTCATCGTGAAGCTCGATGATACGGTAACCCGGCGGAGCGGCATCAAAGGTCGGCGCTCTGCCGTCAGGGCTGAACTGGAGACCGGTTGATGGTGTGGTCACGATTTCCGCACTGCCCGACCGACTGCGGTACTCATGATGCACATGCCCGCTGCAGACGAGCCGGATACGAGGTTCTTCACGAATCAGATCCTGCAGCAGTTCCTTTCCGGAGAGTCCGATCGCGTCCATCCACAGACTGCCGACGTCCACTGGCGGATGATGCAGAAACAGTGCGACGAACTGAGCACCACCGGCGGCAAGCTGAGACCGGATCCAATCGATCTGACCGGATTCAATCTGTCCGGAAACGGCACCTGGAATGTGTGTATCCAGTCCAAGGCACAGCCACGAACCGGCCTGAAACGAAAAGTTGATCAGTTCCTGCCCGACACCGGAAATCCGATCGCCGAATACCGACCGCAGCACGGTCCGGTCATCGTTTCAGGCATCCTGCCGTTGGGCGATGAGGTGGGTGAAGGGATCGTGGTCCCAGACAAGGAAACCTTCCAGGTGATGAAACAGTACATGGCGAACGGAAACTTCAACCGTGGCGGCTCGAGCGTGACGGCAAACGCCAGCTTGGTGTTTATTGGCAATATCGACGATTCGATTGAGTCCATCGTCAATTCCTACAATTTTGATCTCTTTAAACCCCTCCATCCTGTCTTTGATCTGTCCTTAATCGATCTTTTCCACTAGTTCGTACACGGCTGGTAGTTTCCATAGAACCGTGATTAGATCCTGACGCTAGGGTACGGGATTTTCTTTGTATTAATGTCATAGGCATACCACCATCTTGCACGTAGGAC
>JANNGQ010000808.1:0-2108 GCA_031403975.1 Planctomycetota bacterium | reverse complement strand
GGGGGGGTTGTTCTCCCGCCGCTTTGTTTTTTTTTTTTGGGGGGGCGTGCTACCCCGCGCGGGGTCGGTAAAAAACCATTTTTTTTTTCAACCCACCCGCCGGGCTGCACGCCGCCCCCACGATAAGGCCGACCGTCCCCGAGCCCGGTGGCGGCAGTGATTGTTTTATGGAACATCTTCATGCTGCCCGTGTCCGTGATCGCTGCCAAACGTGACCACCACGAACTCACTGATGAAGAGATAGCGTTCTTCATCCACGGCTTCGCGACGGAATCAATTCCCGACTATCAGATGTCCGCATTGGCGATGGCAATCTATCTCAACGGGATGACGCCGCGTGAGACAGCAACGCTGACTTCCGAAATGCTGCGTTCGGGGACTCAGCTCGCATGGCCGGATGATGGCATCCCGCGAGTCGACAAACATTCGACCGGCGGCATCGGCGACAAGACATCACTGATTCTCGCACCGATGCTGGCCGAATGCGGTCTGCAGGTGCCGATGATCTCCGGCCGAGGTCTGGGTGCCACCGGCGGGACGCTGGACAAGCTGGAAGCTATTCCGGGATTCCGCACCAATCTGGCGCTCGATGAAATCACGCAGCTGACTCAATCGATCGGATGTGTCATCACCGGAGCATCCGCCGAACTGGCTCCTGCCGATCGCAGACTCTATGCCCTGCGCGATGTCACGGCCACTGTGCCATCAATCCCGCTCATCACGGGCAGCATCATGAGCAAGAAACTGGCCGAGTCGCTCGACGCGCTCGTGCTGGACGTAAAATTTGGCAGCGGAGCGTTCATGAAAAGTCGTGAGCAGGCGACGGATCTGGCGCAGTCACTGGTACGAACGGGCGAAAGAATGGGAGTCCGGACGACAGCCCTGCTGACAGACATGAATCAGCCGCTCGGCCGCATGTGCGGCAACGCAGTCGAAGTCCATGAAGCGATCGACGTGCTCAAAGGCGGCGGTCCGCAGGATGTCAGGCTGCTCACAACGGAACTCTGTGCCGAGTTGCTCGTGTCGACGGGAGTCTGTCGGGAAATGATCGAAGCCAGATCCCGTTCGGCGAAGACTCTGGACGATGGCTCAGCATTCGAACGTTATTGCCGCATGATCCGAGCTCAGGGTGGTGATCCGGAAGCAGTACTGTCTGTCGCACCCGCCTATGATGTCACGGCAGACCGCGACGGAGTGATCTCCGCCATCGACACGGAAGCTCTCGGCCTGGCGATTATCACACTTGGCGGCGGCCGCCGCAGAATGGGTGACCCGATCGATCATTCAGTGGGACTCGAAATGCTCGTCAGAATCGGTGAGCCGGTTGATCGCGCCCAGCCGCTGGTAAGAATTTTTTCCCGGCAGCCGGCCATTGTCACGGTGAACATGCAACGGGCCATCACGATCAGCGACGACGCTCAGCCAACGCCATTGGTCGTCGATCGCGTCGCAGGACGATAACCCCGTCTTATGACAATAAGATATTTAGGGGTTCTTATGCAACTCGTTCGATGTAGAACGAATCCGGCTCCCGGTCCTTTGTCAAGAAGGGGCACGCGGCTTTGAGCTGATCGGGATACTCATGCTGCAGAAAATTGAGTGCGCCGATAACTTTCCAGCCCGGGTTTCCAGTCAGCAGAGCTTCCATCAGATATTGCTCATTCCACAGCCGCACTCTGTCCACGAGCCAGGTTTTCGGGTAATCCCGCGGAGTGAAGATGTCGTGGATGTGAACCACCACACCTTTTTTCAGGATCGGGATAATCTCCAGGAATTCACACAGCACGTCGCCCTGAGGCCGGATCACATGTGAGGAATCAATGAACAGCAGATCGCCTGCATCCAGCTGCGTGAAGACTGACTTGTCGACCGTTTCAACTCGCTCACGCCGCACCTTGACGCCCGATCGCTCCAGCCAGGGCATTTCATAAGGTTCGATGCAGGTGTGCTCGCACTGGTAGCCTGCCTGATCCTTCATGTTGTTGCGGATGGCTTCGATCACCAGCAGTGTCGAGTTCCCGCTGCCGATTTCGACGATCCGTTTCGGTTTGCGGAGCCTGACCAGGTTGTACAGAAACTCGGCATCTCCGGAATCAAAGAATCCGTTG
>JANNGQ010000807.1:0-2049 GCA_031403975.1 Planctomycetota bacterium | reverse complement strand
GATGATCGTCGGCGGCGAATAACCCTGCTCGGGTGACGTACTGCTCCTCCAGATTTCCGTCCCGTCGATTTTATTGAACGCCACGATGTGACTGCCGGGGCCGCCTACGAGACACAACAGTTTCTCACCGTCGATCAGCGGATGAGCGGCATAGCCCCACTGAGCTGCCTTCGTGCCGAAGTCCTTCTTCAGATCGCGGGACCAGATGACTTTCCCATCCGCAATGTTCAGGCAGGTCAGATCACCTTCCGCACCAAGCGTATAGACTCGATCGTCTTCCGCGTTGGGTGTGCATCGTGGTCCGGCGGGATATGAAATCACGTACTTCACCGGATACTCGTGTGTCCAGAGGACATTTCCGTCCGCCTCATTCAGGCACAGGATGCGTTCCTTCCCCTGGATTTCGTTGCCGTCAAAATTCTCGATTCTGGCGTCTTCCGCTGTGACAAAATCGGTGATGAAGACTTTTCCGCCGGCAATCGCCGGACCAGCGTAGCCACCCGCGATCGGGGTCCGCCAGAGTACCTTCGGCCCGCCCACGGGGAATTTCTTCACGATTCCCGTTTCCCGCCAGACGTTGTCGCGGTTCGGGCCCATCCACTGAGGCCAGTCATCAGCACCGGCTGCACGGCAGAACGATACCGCTGCAACTGCAACAACAAATCTCGTCCAACTCATTCCAACACTCCCGTTAATGCTTCTCTCGATTCGATTGAGACGTTTCCTGCAGCCACGCCCGCCAGAGCGCAGGCCAATATCCCGGCTGACCGACGCTCGGGCGAGCGTGGCTGCAAATCCCAGGAACTCTCAGGCCGAGCCGCGTGACGTCCGGCTTGCCACGTACAGGACCATGGACTGCCAATCCGGAGACTCGCCGTATTCTGCGCGAACGTGAATTGGTTTGGCAGGGTCATCATGGGAACTTTCACATATCCTTCGCCGGATTCGAGTACTGTTCCTTCAGAGTTCTTTACTGATCGATTCGAGTCCGATGGACTACTGCAGCGCCGTATGACTGACCGGAACCCGTTTGCCAGGCCGACCTCGGAAGCCATTCCGCCGACAGCGGCTGACAACTCTCCCGCAGCAGGCGTCGCTGCCCCGGCACCCCGGCAGATTCTGCTGGCCGACCTGTCGCTGCTCTCAGTGGCTGTCATCTGGGGTGTGAATATCCCGATGATGAAAGTCGCACTCGAAATGAAAAGCGGCGAAACGTCGATGCATCCGTATGCACTGAATGCGTTTCGGCTGGTCATTTCCGCTGCGGTCCTGCTGGCGTTTGCATGGCATGAATATCGCGGCGGAGTGAGGCCAACCGAGAGTTTGTCGTGGCGGCGAGTTCTCATTTATGCGGCTGTTGTTTCCGGGGCGTATCAGCTGTTGTTTCTGCTGGCTGTTACACGGGCGACTTCCGCCGACATCTCGCTGATCATGGCCACGGTCCCTATGTGGACAGCACTGTCGGCCAGGTATTTTCTGAAGGAGACTCTGCCGAAAATGGCATGGATCGGGCTGATCATCGCCTTCACCGGCACAATGATTGTGACACTTCAGCGGGACAGTCCTGTAACAACCGCGGCATCGAATCGTTTCGTCGGCAACGTCCTGGCTCTGGTGGCAGCGCTCGCCTGGGCCGGAGGTACCGTTTTCAGCCGACCGCTGCTGAAGACGATCTCGCCGATTCAGCTGTCGGCCTGTTCAGCAACGATCGGTCTGCCGTTCCATATCGTGCTCGCATGGCATGTGCTGCCGGCGAGTCTGCCGATGCTGTACGAGATTCCGATGCAGCTGTGCCTGCTGTACTCGGGAGTTCTCTCAACCGGGCTGGCACTCGCCATGTGGAGCTTCGGCGTCAGAGCCGCTGGTGCAGCTCAGGCAGCCATGTTCCAGAACCTGACACCCCTGGTCGCGATTGCGGCAGCCTGGCTGTGGCGAGGCGAGTCGGTGTCGACAGAACAGACGATGGGCGGCATCATGATTATCGGGGGCCTGATCATTATGCGCCGCAGCAGAGTCTGAGGTGTGGCTGAAGCAACGGCCGGCGAGGCC
>JANNGQ010000806.1:0-7472 GCA_031403975.1 Planctomycetota bacterium | reverse complement strand
GTCGAATGTGGGACAGTTGAATTAAACCCTTAGAAGCCCGGCTTTTTCCAAAAGCCGGGCTTCTCCACGAGTAACCGTAACGAGTCACTGTGGCACCGAAACAGCCTTTACAAGAACCCGGGCCACGGCTTGTTGTGATTCAGCGGAATCCGTCGTCAGGTTCCGGTCTGGGCCGCGGTGAGCTGATCGTGCTTGTGCGTGAGCTGCAACGACTCGGTTTTCGAGTGAGGATGTTTTCGAGCCGTGCGAAGCTGGACCTGTATCTGACTGTTTTCTCAGCGCGGCGGCTGCCGCATTGCATCGTCGCTGCGGGAGGTGACGGAACGGTGGCCGATCTGGTGAACCGTCATCCGGGGATTCCTATCGCTGTGCTGCCGCTCGGTACGGAGAACTTGCTGGCTCGCTATCTGGGGCTGAGGCGCAGCGGTAAGACTCTGGCTCAGGTTATCAATCGCGGAAGAACCAGAACTCTGGATTCTGCTGTTGCCAACGAACGGCGGTTCCTGCTGATGCTGAGTGCGGGTGTGGACGCGGAGATCGTCGCAGCCATCCATCATGCCCGCACGGGGACTATCCGGCGGATTGCGTATGTTGTACCGTCGTTGCGGGCGTTCTTGCGCAGCACGCCGAAAATATTTCGCGCCGTGTCTGCCGACGGCCTGACGTCTGTGAGCGGCAGTCATCTGATCGTCAGCAATCTGCCGGTCTACGGCTTCGGGCTCCGTTTTGCACCAGAGGCTGCACCGGACGACGGGCTGCTCGATGTGCGGGCGTTTACCGGGACAACTCGCTGGCAGATCTTCTGGCACGCCGTCAAACTGAAACTCGGATTGCGACTTCGCGCAGATGAGGTTCAGCGGATCACTGCGGCGTCGCTGACATTGGAACTTGCTGACGGATCTGCCGATGTGACATCGCAGTGTGACGGAGATCCAGGACCTGCACTGCCTGTCAGAGTTGTCATTGAACGGCGGTCTCTGATTGTGATCGTACCGTAGGGATGCTGAGAAATGAATATGCCGACTGTTGCTGAGCCACGCTTTAGGACACTCCTGAGTTCATTGTTCACAGCGGCATTTGTCGCGGCGTTCTGCTGTTCACAAACGTGGTCTGACGAGAGGCCGGCGGCAGAATCCATCGACTCACCGGCGTTGTCTGTCGAAGCACTCGCTGCCAAAGTACGTCCATCGCTGGTGGTCGTACGGTCCAAAGACCGCACAGGCGTTGAGCTGGGGCTGGGCACAGGTTTTATCATCAGCAGCGACGGCCTCATTGCGACGGCCCGGCATGTGATCGGTGACGGTCGGGATATTGCAGTTGAACTTCCTGATGGCACCGTTGCCGCAGTCACCGAAATCCATGCGTCATCCAGCCGAGTCGATCTGGCAATCATCCGCGTTGCGACCGACGGACTGCAGGGACTTCCCGTGTCGAAAGACGACCAGGAAATTGCACAGGGTCGGGAGGTCGTTGCGATGGGCCATCCGAAGGGGCTCAGGAACAGCGTCTTCAGCGGCCTGGTTTCGGGACACCAGGAAATAGACGGCCTGAGGATGCTGCAGCTTTCGATGCCGATTGAGCAGGGAGTCAGCGGCGGGCCCGTCGTGAACCGGCAGGGAGAGGTCGTCGGCGTTGTCACGATGAAATCAACGGTTGCTGAAAACATCGGGTTCGCACTTCCCGTGCAGCTCCTGCAAGTCCTGATCGCCGAACCTAACCCGGTTCCCATCGAGCGCTGGCGGACGATCGGCGCACTGGATCGACGGCAATGGCAGCCAGTGTTCGGAGCCGACTGGCGACAGCGGGCGGGCAGGATCGTTGTCAATGGCTCGGGAGATTCCTTCGGAGGCCGGACACTTTGCCTGCGCCGGGCAACATTGCCGGAGCTGCCATTCGATCTGAGCGTGTCCGTGAAACTGGGTGACGAAGCGGGCGCGGCGGGACTTGTGTTTCACTCCGACGGCGATGAACGGCATTATGGCTTCTATCCCAGCGCGGGCAATCTGCGGCTGACGCGATTCGATGGTGCGGATGTCGGGTCCTGGACAATTCTGCACAACGAGCCACATTCTGCGTACAGATCAGGTGAATGGAATACATTGGTCGTGCGTGTGCATTCCGATCGTTTTGAGTGCTTTGTCAACGGTGCCAAAGTCGTTGAATCCCGGGATAACGCTGTGCCCGCAGGAACGGTCGGCGTCGCTGCGTTCCGAGGAACGGAAGCGGAGTTCCGCAGGTTCAACATCGGTCAGAATCTGCTTCCGGAGCCGGACAATTCCATCGCCCGCAATGACATGCAGACGATCATGGCAAGCGCTTTTCACGACACTCCCGATACAGGCGATGCTCTGCAGAAACTCGTACCGCTGGGAGAGGCTGCCTCCCAATTCCTGCTCGACGAAGCACGACACCTGGATCAGCGAGCGAATCAGCTCAGGCAACTGTCTCGGGACGTTCACGAAACTCGAACCCGGCACGAGCTGGCAGCTGCGCTGGGGATCTCCGAGGAATCTGCAGCGACGCCGAATTCGGCTGGCGACGCTCCAGTCGTCTCGGGACAGGTGCTGCCCGCAGTCGACCTTCTGAGAGCGGCGCTGCTGATCGCCCGGATCGACAATCCGGATGTCGATGTGGATTCGTATGTCACGCAGGTCGATCAGATGGCCGAAGAGATCAGGGCATCGCTTCCAGAGAACCCGACGACCCTGGATCGCCTGATACAGCTGGACCGGTACCTGTTCACAGAACTTGGCGTGCGGGGCAGTCGCTTTGAAGAATACTACACGAGGTCGAACAGCTATCTGAATGAAGTCATTGATGACCGCGAGGGATTACCCGTCACGTTGTCCGTGCTCTATATCGAACTGGCGGAACGGCTGGACCTGAACGTTACGGGCCTGGGGCTGCCGGGCCACTTCGTCGTCCGTTTTCAGCCCGACGACCCGGCCCTCCCGGCCCAGGTGATCGATCCATACGAGCACGGCCGGCGACTTTCCGCCGAGGATGTTGAACGGATGATTGCGACCTCAGGGTTTCCCGACTTGCCGCAGTTTCAGGAAAGCAAGACACCCCGCCAGATTGCCGAACGGATGACGCTCAACCTGCTGAGCCTCGCAGAGAACTCACGCCACGACGGTGATGTGCTGAGTTGCCTTGAGACACTGGTCCTGCTGGCTCCGGAAAACCCGGAGTTCCGGGCCAAACGGCTGGAACTGCGAGCTCGCACAGGTAGATTTCAGATGGCGATTGATGATGCCGACTGGTTCATCAGAACTCAGCCCGACGGCGTCGACCTTGAACGCTTGAGGACCATGCGGATGACTCTGGAAGAACAGCTCGCGCAGCGAAGAACTCAGTAGTTCAACTGTCCCATTTTCACCCTTGCAACCGCATCCGACTCCGGGACCGTCGAAACAGTGCCGAATCTTCGCAGGGTAGGCTTCAGCCTGTCACTTTCATCGCCAACACGATTTCATACGGAAGATCTCGGCAGGCTGAAGCCTACCCTACGGCAGCGGCTGCTCAACTCGTTCCGGCAAGTCGGTCAGGCGGCGACATTTTTGCCTCGGAAGCCTTTTCAGGAACACTTCGTCAGGAAGTATAATTGAGCTGTCTGCCGGCGAGCCGCAGGCGATGGCGAGTCGGAAACCCGAAATCGCGGACTCAGGCGGCTTGACGTTGAATCAGATCGCCGGCTCCAGCTGGCGGCATACCGATTTCGATTGTTGCGTTGCACAACGGGGCGGCTCGGCGTAATCTCGGGGCTGGTGAGACCGATCCTGTCGGTCCTGGTCCGCGTAGCGAAGGCGAGTTTCCGTCAATTGACGACAAAAGAGGTGTGCGATGAGGCTTTCAGGAATACTGCTGGCAGTCGTGTTGATTCCCGCATTCGCAGTGGCTCAGGAAGAGTTGTCAGATGCGGACAAGCAGTTGATTCAGGCAATCCAGGCCGCGGGCGGCCAGGCCATGCCGCTGGCGAAAAATGATGCGCGACTGTCGGTCGCGTTTCATCTGTCTGACAAAGAAATCACGGATGAGACACTGGCCGTATTGAAGGATGCTGCCAGCATTCAGTCGCTGAATCTGCGTGGCACGAAGATCACTGACGCCGGGTTGGCTCACCTGACCGGGCTGAAGGGATTGACTCGACTGCATCTGGAGAAGACGGCCGTCACCGATGCCGGGCTCGTTCATCTTGCAGGTCTGCAGACTCTGGAATACCTCAACGTCTACGAGACGAAAGTCACTGATACCGGGCTGGCTCAGATCAGCGGAATCAAGGCCCTCCGAAAACTGTTCGTGTGGCAGACAGCCGTCACGGAGGTGGGTGAGGAGTCTTTGAAGGCAGCAATCCCGGAAATCGAGATCGTGCCGGACTTCAAGAAGGACCGTGAGCGGGAAATCGTCGAAACTGGCCGCGCAGCCGAAGACGCCGGCAAACTGGTTGAAGAACTGGCGGCGATGATCGTCGCTCAGGATAAAACGATTGTTGATACCACCGCTGCTTCAGCCGCCGCCGCAAAGGTCCAGGCAGATTCCCAGGCCGCACTGGACGCATCGAACAGGACTCTGGAAGCCGCCAACGCTGCCAAAGTCGCGGCGGACAAGGCGGTTGCGGATCTGAAGGCCGATACAAATTCCCCGCCGGCAGCGATCGCGGCCGTCGAAGCCGCCGCCGCGGAATCTCAGAAGACTGTGGAAGCGGCAACCGCCGGCATTGAACCATTGAAGAAGCCCGTCGAGGACGCGAAAGTCGCAGCCGAAGCCGCTAAGAAGACCGCCGACGAAGCCACTGCAAAACTTGCCGAGCTGAAAACCAAATCGGAGGAGGCTGTCAAAAAGGCCGCAGAGTTGAAGCTGAAGGCGGAAGAATTGGCCGCGAAGAAGTAGGTGTCGCCGGGTCATCGGCGAAGATCTGCTGGGAGCCCAGGGCACGAACGAACTGGACGGGCTGTTCGGATATGGGATCCTGATGTCGATTCTGGTCTGGGGAATCGCGATTCCGTTCTGGATGATCGAAGCCTGGTCCCTGCCCCTCAGCGGCGGCATCCTGGCCGGCCTGATGTGGGTGTCTCTCTCTTGGATTCTTCAGCAATGGGTCGGCCTGTTCCGCGCCGTCACCCGGACGGCATTTCAATAGTGCGGCGGTCGTTCGGAATCAGCTTGGCCATGCTCCCGGGGATCGGACTCGACCTGAAGTTCGCTCTCCAGCCGCAGAAATCGGGATTCGAATTCCTGCAGCCTGCGCAGCTGATTCAGCAACGAAACATTCAGGCCATCGACATCGTGCTGCAGGTGAGCAAGGGCCGATTCGATGCGTTCCAGTCGGTCTTCATTCGAGCGGGTGGGAAGTGTCGAGGCAGCGGGATTCATGAATCTGGCGCAGTCTGTTAAGGACTCGAATTAAAACCGGGCCTGCCGCTGAGAAAGGTACTCAACCAAAGCCTTGTCAAAGGGCATACTCGTATCGAGCGGCACATAGTCCGCACCGATTCCCTGGCATGCAGAACGGAATCGCTCGCGCAGATCGGCAAGAGCCTGCAGGTACTCGGTACGAATCCCTGCTGCATCGACGATTTCGTGATCGTTCGTTTCAGGTTCCAGAAGGTCGACACTGCCGGAAAAGGGAAACGTGACCTCTGCCTCATCGAGGATATGAAACAGAATCACATCGTGGCCGCGGAAACGGAGCATCCGAACTGCGTCGATGATCTCATCGGGATCTGCCAGCAGATCGGACATCAGCATCATCAGACTGCGATGGCGGATCATCGAGGCAGCTCGCCGGAGGTTTCCTGCAATGTTCGTCGTGCCGGTGGGCTTGCAGCGCTGCAGCACTGACAGGATGGCCCCCAATTGAGAACGACGGCTGCGGGCAGGCAGGCTGGCTCTGACTTCGTCGTCAAACGTCATCAGGCCGACCGGATCCTGCTGATGAACCATCAGATAACTGATCGCTGCCGCGAGGCAGATCGCGTAGTCGAATTTGGTGAGATCCTGGCGATAGGTGTAGCCCATGCTCCGGGACAGGTCCATCAGCAGATAGCCTGTGATGTTCGTTTCGGCCTGATACCGTTTGATATAGAGCCGGTCAGTGCGGGCAAAGACCTGCCAGTCAATGTCCTTGGGATCGTCGCCCGGCTCGTAGCGGCGGTGCTCGCTGAATTCGACGCTGAAACCCTGGAACGGACTGGTATGCAGCCCCGAAAGCAAACCCTCAACAATGAATTTGGCACGCAGGTCGAGCCGGGCGATGCTCTGAATGACAGCGGGCTTGAGATACTGCTCGGCAGACGACATGGTACGGATTCGATCGGACGGTTCAACGATCCGAAGCTGGTTGATAGTGATCCGGCATTCTGTCAGCGTGACCGTCGATCTGCAAACAGGTGGCGCAAACGCGGCGTGTCCGGGCGTCTGCCTTGGCTTGTCTGTCAATGCAGAAAGTGCGGATCAGATTCCAGCAGCAAGCGAGCCCGTCGAATCCGAGCAGTTTGACTTACCGCCCTGCGGAATCGCTTTCTTTGGCCCGCAGCACCGAAAAACACCGGCAAGCGACGCAGCAGCGGGTTTTCCTTAAGGACCCGCGCCGGACTCGTCGAATCGGACGGTGGGAATTCCTGTCCGATGCACGTAAATGTGGTCTGTTTGTGCTGTAAAATCCGATTATCCGCGATGCAGCGAATACTGGTTCGCCTGCAGTCGTTGGAAACAATGAGACAAATGCAGGGCTCTCTCGGGTTCCCCGCAACCGCCTCAACAAAGAACTTGCATCAAGAGAGCCTGGTTTTAGAATTTGACTGGTGAGTCAATCTGCGCAGGAAATTGTATTCGCGTCAGGATGATGCTCCGTGACGGTCGGCGGTGGCGAACGTGAGATGTCCCGTTCTCACCGGCAGCGTCGTCCTTTCAGTCGGTTCTGGAAATCCCCAACCGGGAGATTCGTGAGACATGGCCAAACGATATCTGAGCCTCGAAGAAGCGGCCGGCCAGCTGGGCCTGAGCACCGAACAACTCATGAAACTCCGCGAGCGGAATGACATCCGCGGGTTTGCCGATCGCGGCAGCTGGAAATTTCGTGAGCAGGACGTCGAAGAATTCCTGCGGTCTCAGCAGGCCGATTCTTCTCCGGATATCCCCATCATCCGCGACAGCTCATCCTCGTCCGTGCTGGATGAGGTTGATTCCGAAGAACTCTCATCGTCCGACAGCGATGTGCGTCTGTTTTTTGACGAGGCACTGTTTGATGACGATGATGCCAAAAACCTTGCAGAATCCGGCAGTGATGTCCGGCTTTCGGGGGATTCCGGTCCGAACCTCGAGGCGGCAGCGGATGACGACCAACTCGATCTGACCGGCTGTGGCAGCGATCAATTGATGTCTGACTCCGACAGTGACGTTCAGCTCGTTGGTGCGGGTACTGAAGCCTTTGCGGATTTGTAGATGACGTCGAAGATGATGGATTCCGACAG
>JANNGQ010000805.1:0-9421 GCA_031403975.1 Planctomycetota bacterium | reverse complement strand
TGGAAGAGGAAGAGCTTGTTCTTGATTAGCGGGGCGCCAACGGTGTAGCCGAACTGATTGCGGCGATACGGCGCGCGAGGGATGACGGGCGAGCCACCGGGGTTGTTGCCGGCGGTGTTGTTGAAGAACCCGTTGGAGTTGAAGATCTGGTTTTGGAGGAACTCGAAGGCGTCGCCATGGACGCGGTTGGTGCCGGATTTCGTCTGTACCAGGACGGCGGTGCCGCCGCGGCCGAACTCGGCGGAGAAGGCATTGGTGAGGACGACGAATTCCTTGATGGAGGAGATGTTGACGTTCTGGCGGGACATGCCTTCGGAGGAATCGTCATTGCCGACGCCGTCAATCTGGAACGACGCCGAGCGCGTGCCGGTGCCATTGAAAGAGACGTAGGAACCGGAGGAGCCACAGCGCCTGCAAACCGTGCCGACACCGACACCCGAAGAAACCGCGACTAAGGGCGTACTGCCTTACCTTGATCCACTGCCTCGGTTCGAAATCACACAGCCTGGCAACATACTGCGGATCTTCGAACGAGGTGGGCGCTTCATTACTGACGTTGGAATTCCAGAACGCCTGGAAGAACCTGGTAAACCGAGGACTCGGCTGAGCAACCGCGGCCTGGGAACGGGAACGCGCACAGATCCCGTCTTTATCGGCTTGCAGAAGACTCGTCTGCTGGACCCGACGCTGAACTTCCTGGGGACGAACGATCACCCGGGTGACTTCCGTTCCAGTGGCTGCGCAGCCTGCCATATGGTGTATGCCAACGACCGCTCACCCGTCCATTCCGGCCCCTATGCAAAGTATGGAAATCTCGGGATGGCTGCGCCAATGTCTGATTCCCGCGATGATTTTGTGGGAGTCGCGGATCCGACCATTCCGAAGAATGAACCGGGCCATCCAATCGCACATCGCTTCACTCGCGCGATCCCCACAAGTCAGTGCATCGTATGTCATATCCATCCGGGCACGACGGTGATGAACAGCTTTCTGGGTTACATGTGGTGGGATCTCGAAACCGACGGACAATTCATGTATCCGCCGCACGAAAAGCATCTGGCGTCCGAGCAGGTTACTCAATCGCAGATGTCGGATCCCAACGACGCTGCAGCCCGCGGAAACTGGACGAATCCTGATTTCCTTGCGAAAACATCCGAATTGAATCCACAGCTGGAGCACACCCAGTTTGCTGATTTCCACGGCCATGGCTGGGTATTTCAGGCGGTCTTCAAGAAAGATCGGGAAGGGACTCCGCTGGATCATTACGGAAATCCGGTACCTGATCCGACGGCTGCCCAACGACAACTGGCGATTGAGATCCCGCAACTCGAAAAGGAACTGCATCGAAATCGTGACTGGACTGAAAGTGATCCAGCCCTACTGGCAGAAGTCCAGCGAAAGGAGGCAGAGCTGCAGCGGATACGCGAACACGTCCCCGTGCATCTGCTCGACGTACACCTTGAGAAAGGAATGCACTGCGTCGACTGCCATTTCGTGCAGGATGTTCATGGAAATACAAAGCTCTACGGGGAAGTTCGAGCGGCAATCGAGATTCAGTGCATTGATTGCCACGGCACTGTCTCCCGGCGTGCGGCGCAACTGATCGATGGACGCCTGCAATTGCGCACTTCCGGGCCTGCTGCTGAAGAGCAGAATGGACAGACGGTCGGCCGCAATCTTTCAGAAATGCGAACCCCGTCCGGCAAACGCCGATTCGAACAGATCGGCACCCGCATCATTCAGAATTCGATGGTGGAACCTGAACTCAGCTGGGAGGTGACTCAGGTTGCGGATATCGTGAATCCCGGACACAGCAAATACAATCCGGCCGCCGCTCTGGCGAAGACAGTGCGCCGCGATGAGCTCGATGACTTCGTATGGGGCGATATTCCGGACGACGGACGTCCGTGCGCGCACAACAACAACGTCATGTCGTGCATCACTTGCCACACGTCCTGGAATCCCAGTTGCTACGGCTGTCACCTTCCTCAGAAGGCCGCAAAGAAAACGCCCGGCCTGCACAACGAGGGTGATATCTCAAGGAATCATGTTGCCTATAATTTTCAAACACTGCGGGACGAAGTCTATATGCTGGCGCGAGACGGCAACGTCACCGGCAACCGTATCGGTCCGGCGCGCTCGTCATGCGCTATTCACGTGGGCTCGTATAACGCAAATCGCGAAGCTGTCTACCTGCAGCAGCAGACGATCTCTGCCGAAGGCCTGAGCGGAATTGCGTTCAGCACAAACGTTCCGCATACCGTACGGGGCAAAGGCGAAACGAAATCCTGCACCGACTGTCACCTGTCGGTCGACAATGACAACAACGCCATCATGGCGCAACTGCTGATGCATGGTACCAATTACCTTAACTTCATCGGACGAAACTGCTGGGTCGGGGCCGGCGAGCACGGACTTTTCGCTGTGCCAGTCACAGAACGTGATGAGCCGCAGACCGTGATCGGCAGCTCAATGCATCACACGGTGTTTCCGGAACGGTTTCAGGAACACGCCGAGCGGGAACGGGAGCTTGAGCACGCCCATGAACATCCCGGTGTTGATATCGGCGACAGCATCCGAACGCCGCATAAGAAGCCCGCACTACTGAGCCTTCAGCTTCGCGGAGAGTATTGCTACGCCGCGTGTGGTGAAGGCGGAGTGCGCATTTTTGATGTCGCGTTCATCGATCACAAAGGCTTCTCAGAGCGGATTGTGACGGCGCCGGTATCTCCGCTGGGACAGAGGTTTTATGTCCGGTCGGAATTCGCGACCGACGTTGCCGCTCCCACGACAATTGCTCCTGACCCGACTCGGACACATAAGCCGGAGAACGATGAGCAGCCGATTCATCCGCTGTACGGGTATCTCTGCGCGACCGACTTTCATGAAGGCCTGATGCTGATCGGAGCCGGTACACTGCTGGATGGCAATCCACTGAACAACTTTGTCCGGAAGGATGTGGTCTTCAATCCTGACGGCCTGCTTCACGGCGCCAGATCCATTACAGTCTTCGGAACGTACGCCTACATCTGTTGCCAGGCCGGTCTGGTTGTTGTTGATCTCAATGATCCACAGCATCCCGTTGTGACGAGCGTGATCGGCCCTGATGTCCTTCGAAATCCTAAGGCCGTCGAGATGCAGTTCCGTTACGGCTTTCTCCTGGATGAGGAGGGCCTGAAGGTGCTCGATGTCACCGTACCGTCAATGCCGACGCTGACAGCGGCGCTTTCACTTCCGGATGCTCATAACCTCTACGTCGCGCGAACGTATGCTTACGTTGCAGGAGGCAGGAGTGGCCTGATCATCGTCGATGTGAAAGACCCTGCCAATCCGCGAGTCGATCAGATTTATAACGCAAGGGGCCTGATCAACGACCTGCGCGACGTCAAACTCGGAATCACTTACGCGAGCGAATTTGCTTATCTCGCCGATGGTAAGAACGGACTGAGGGTTGTTCAGCTGACCTCACCGGAGACCCCCGGAAGTTCTGGGTTCAGCCCCAGACCGACTCCGGAACTGGTCGCAACGTTTCGTATTCCGAAAGGCGGGGAGGCCCTCTGTGTTGCGGAGGGTGTTGACCGCGATCGTGCAGTGGATGAATCGGGAAACCAGATTGCCGTTTTCGGGCGAGTCGGGGCAAGACCACTCAGCCTGGCCGACCAGCAGAGAATGTATCTGCGCTCGGACGGCACTCCCTGGACAACATTTGACGCACCCCGGGACTGGACGATTCCGGTCGCACGAGAAAGGGAGATCGACCTGCACTGGCGGATCTCAGACTTCTACGGTCCCAGCCGTCATGCGGCATTCCGTGATCTTCCACGGCCCGGACTCGAATCATCGTCACCCGCAGACAGGACTACGAAGCCGGGGAATGTACCACTGATTCCGGCGGGCAAACCGGGGGCGACTTTTGAACTCGACAGACGATAGGCGAGAGGCAGGAGGATCGTTTTCCTGTGTTTGCAAGGGGGTTCAGATTCTGAGCTGCGGCTGGAAGCCACAGCCACGTGGTCGGGGCTTCCAGCCCCGGATTGCTCTGTTGTGTCCGGAGCTGCGTTGGATGGTTTTGAATGCTGCGGCTGGAAGCCACAGCCACGAGGGAGTTCTTCCGCTGCGGACAGCTTCATCAGTTCCGGATTTCGGGCGGTTGAAGTGTCTGTCCACGTTGTCTCAGGGCGGCGAAGGCATTCTGAAATGCAATCGCGTCATAAAGTGCGGTTCGCTCAAGGGTTTTCTTCATGTCGACTTCCAGGACTTCCCTTGGAGTCGATTCAGGGGAAATCTGATGTGTCGCTTTCTGCCCTTCTCGCAGATTCAGCACAAACATTACTCGGACAGCAGCCAGATCGGCTCGACGCGCCTCCGGCAACTCGAGTTCGGACTCTACGATCGTAAAGGCCCAAAGCAACTGCCGTGCGGAATCATAATCCAGCGTTTCAGTCGCGGCGGTCTCTGCAATATTCTTCAGCACTGCAGCGCCCTCAGTCGCGGTCATTTCTTGACCATCCAGCGCGACGGCCAACTTGTCGGACCAATCCGCAGACGTCCTTGCTGCTTCGATCAATGCGTCACGATCCCCGAACGGGGATACCAATGTTGCCGACCGCACGGCGGAAAACTCGCGCAGGACTTCCTCGGCTTCTGAATGTGCCTGCAGCGCTGCCAGACGTGAAAGTGATTCTGGCCACGGAAGCAGTCGTGGTCGTCCTGGACTCCCTGCATGCTGCGCAGACTGTCGCCAGCCTTCGGATGTCAGGTCATGATGGCAGGCATAGCAGTCAAACTGAGCAAACTCCGGCCACTGTGGCTTTGGAATCTGCATTGAAACAGATCCTGCAGCAAGGTCGGCTGTCAGTCGCAGAGATTCACTCCTGGAAATCAGAGCGGCCACCAGCAGAGACTGCGTCCGATGCATCTCATCGGGGTTGAATTCGATTCCTGTTTCTTTGGAAAATTCACGTTGTAGTTTCTCATCTTTTTCACTGATGTGTCTCCAATGCTTTGGCATCTGCTCTTCAAATGTCTCGAGTTCAAACGCTGGCAATGGCGGATGTCCGGCAGCGTACATTTCATGGGTTAGAACGCGTCCCTGGGCCGCATTGCCCAGATGACACGAAAGGCAAAGACGCGTCCGTGAAATCACTGAACGAACATCATGGAATCCCTTTTCGCACTTCTTTTCAGTCGAAAGGAACCTCCACGATTCTTTGTTTGTGTGAGCACCAAGCCAGCCTTGGGCGCCACCAGCCGGTCCGTGACAGCCTTCACAACTCACGCCAAGGGTAACTTGGAGATCATTCTCGTACTCAATCGCAATCTGTCCGTCCGCGACTTCCAGTTCAGCAATTGGAAATCCCGTGTGGCAGGCAAGACAGCGTTTGTCACGGTGGACCGCAATACCCATCGACTGGCCGATCCGAGTCCCCGCATCACTGAGTAGTGAGGTATATGCCTGCGCGTGCTTGTCTGTGTCCCAGGTTTGGACCTCATTTGCCTCCACCCAACTATCGTCGGCCATGATGCCGAAACGGGCTCCAAAATCATCCTTGGGAAGCCCGTTCGCGTGACAATTAAAGCAGCCTTTTAGACCAAGAAACGTACGCTCAGACTTATCACCTTCCCGAAACATCATGGATTCGCACGTACCGCGGGCCGGACTCTGAGCTGTCACGGTGGCGGCTGTGACGGTAAATGCCGCAAAGATCACATAGGAAACGCATACCTCGCGAAGCATTGACGGTTCTCCGATCACGCTTGTACTCACCATGACCACTCGGTTAAGGCTGAACAATGAATAACCACCGCCACGACAATGATTGATGGGCGTGTCTTCAGCGATGGGTAGTGTCACCAGTATTGAGTGTATTCTGAATCCCTTGCAATCGTTTCAGAATCTCGTCGATCCGACGGCCCGAATACTCGCGTGGGCTGTCATTGGACTTTCCAAACAGCAGTTCCTGACGAATTGCCTCAAGGTCATTCCGGATCGCTGTGTTGAGAGGATCGTCAACAGCTGATTTTTCCCGGGCGAATGCAATGGCCACGGCTGCCAGATACAGCTGTGCTGTCTGATCCCAGCTCGGGGCCGGCAAGACCGGAACGTTGCCGTCCGTCATCCCGCTGTGAGCGATCAGGTGGAGCGTCAGCCGATCGAGTTCTGAGACGGAATAATCCCTTGATGACGCATGCGAAAGCGCTTTGCCGAGTGCTTGCTCAAGCTCTCCGGCTCGCTGATGAACTTCTCTGCGTTCCGGAAAAGGCTGCTCCATCAGCTCCTGCAGACTCTTGAATTCCTGGTTTGTGCCTGACTCTGCAGTGAGTGCCGGAAACGTACCGAAGTTCCAGGTTCCCCAGGCAAATCGGCCTGTCGACCTGCGTTTTGACTGATACCAGCTGCCATCCTGCAGATCATGGTGGCAGCTGAAACATGCGTATTCAGACAACTCCGGCCAAGGCCGCTCGTCACTGGTTCGATCCTGCAGGAGTCTTAACGACGTCTGTGCGGTCACCAGTTGCCCTGTTAACCACGCCTTCGCTTCAAACGCCGGATCATGTTCGATGTCCGGAATCTCGGAACGGCGGCCACGATCGACATCCCAGTGTTTCGGGAGGTTTGCATGAAAGGAGCTGAATTCGAAGTCCAGTCGCGGGTGCCCGGCGGCAAGCAGGTCATGATTGACATCTCGTCCGGGGCGACCGACGTGGCAGTCTGCACAAATCTGAATGCGTCCGGCCAAATCCGTCGTCGTGTCAATGAATCCCAGTGACGCCTTTGCTTCCGCATTCAGTCCCTGCCATTCGATGGTACTATGGGGCCCCAGCCACTGTTTTGCGGGGCCATGACAAGATTCGCAGCCAACGCCGTCCGGTGTGTGATGAGAATCCGGCAATAACTGATGTTCTCCGGAGGTCTCCGTGGTCACATGACAATTCAGACATCGTGCCTCCTCGGTCGCCTTCACCGGGGAGTCTTTCCTGGTCGGGAAGAGGAGGGCCATCATCTGGATTGATCGATCATTGCTCAGAACTTCATAGGCGCGCGAATGGGGGTCTTTCCGAGCCCAGATCTGATACGACGCAAAGCTCCGACCTTCCAGCAGACGACCTCCGCCGTGGCAACTGGCCGCAGCGCAGGAAGATGTCCCCACCAGATTCAGAGCCAAATGGGTCGTGTCGACTTTCGGAATGGACAGCGTTACGGCCGATTCGTCGCCGGCGAATCCTCTGCCGGTCAACAACGTCATGAGGTGAACTGCGACAATCGAGGTGCAAACAAACCCCGTATGAACAGTCGGCCTTTGACGGGTAACAGTTTTCACAGGCCGGCACCTCTCGCTGAGTTATCGTTTTCCAGATTCCGGGTCGCCAGTAATCCCCAGGAATTCTCGAACGTCCTTCTGTCCCGGCACCTCGAACTCGCGTTTGTGGTAGACATGACACTCCACACAATCGGTCCGGGCACCTGAAAGACCATTCTTTTCCACCGGCGATGCACTGTGGCAGACATTGCAGACCGCAATCTTCGGGATCAGGACGTCGCCCGTGTCGGAACTTCTGTATATGTCGGGCTGCGGAGCGTCTCCTTCCACAGTTTCGAGCTGACTTCCTGAGGAAGAATGACATTCCACGCATTTGAGCGTGCGATGCGTGTCGTGATGGAACCTGGCATGTCGAAACCAGCGGTCGGGAATGTTCGATTTCGTGATAGTCCAGTTACCTTCGGAATCTTCGCTACTTTCGTGACAGAATCCACATCCTCCCGAACTTTGCAGCCAGTGCATCGATCGGAACAGGTTCGGGATCTCACTCTGAGCGGATCCTGCAAACGTCGGCGATCGCACCAGAGTCTCCGCCATTCCGACGTGACGGTCGATTTCAATCAGGGAAGCTGGCGGAACCAGCGGCGACTGCTCAGCACGATCGGCGTGCCCGGGTCGAGGCCTGACGACCTGGTCGAGCTCCGGTTCCGCTGACAGATTCTCGGTCCGCCGAAGCAGGCCCATCGCGTAAAAGTCGGTCAGGAAACCTCGCACCTCCTGAGGAGTCTGGTGCGGGACAACAAGCAATTCAAAAGGTGAATCCGGTTTCCCCAATTCGCTGATGTCACGGACGTCGACAGGGTCGCTTTGATTTCGCAGCTTTCCTTCGCCAGGCACGCTGCTTTCCTGGTCGATCGTGAAAATATGCCCCCTGTGATCCCTGACCCGTTCCGTATCAAAGACCAGCGGATGACACGAACTGCAGTGCATTTCAAAGTTGATCGGCTGCATGGAACGTCGCTCCGCGTCTGGCTGATGACAGCGACTGCAATCGTCATTGAGGTCATGAAAGACTCCCCGAGCGTCAGGGATTCCTCTCGGATCTTTCGGGCTCAGGTGCTTCGAGTGGTTGAAGCGGATCGTGGCCAGATCCTGCCATCTCGGCTGATTCTCTCCCTGCCGCCGCACGAGGCCGATGACCTCGTTTGCGCCGTGTGATCGTGGCAATTGTGCGTCCTCGTCGCCCGGCCAGAGCGGTTCATGTATTGCAAACTCGGGATGACTTGCAAAATCGGGGATTGCGACCCGTCCCTTGTGCTGAAACGTCTGCGAGTCGACGAGCTTCGCATGGGCCGCGAAGTCCTGAAGCGTGCCGTGACATTCAGTACAGAATGCATTGGCAACACGTCTGACATCCTCGTGCCCGCGGTGCTCCGAATGACACTCACTGCAATGCTGTTCATGTCCGCTGACGAGATTGGCTTTCTGATGTCGTTCGTGGAACTCGGTGTTCGCATCACCGACAAAGAAATGGCCTGTGCCTTCGTGGCAGGCGATACATTTTTGATCGGGAGCAGAAGTGGCTGTCACGTCACGGCCAAGCGACACAATTCGGTCTATCGGACCAGTGAATGGGACATGGCACAGCTCGCACCGGTTCTCAAACATCTGATGAGGAGTTGAGAGAGCGCCGGCATGGTAGATCTTCGGGCTGCCGAGGGCGCTGTTCCAGATCAGCCATAAGAACACTGCGCTGCCGACGACCAGTGCAACCATCCAAATCCAGAAACGAAACAAATCGCTCTGTCTATGGAAGTTCGTCTGAACTCGCCCAGAAAACTCGCGACTAAGTTGAGAACGTTCCATCAGTATGCCGGAGATCTAAACTGAATCAGCAGGGGAGCGGCTTTGATCGCGGGTGTTCAATTTGCAAATGGAACAACGCGAAGTGCCATGACAACGTGAGCCACTAACAGAACGAGCAGGGCGACCGAAGCGGGAACATGGATCATCAGCCACCAATGCATCCATCGCAGGATTCGCCGCTGCAGTTCAATCTGCCGACGGATCTCGCAACAATCCTGCAGCTCCCTCAGCAACGGATGAAGCAGGGCGGGTAACATGATTTCTCTTTCATGAAACAGTCGACGTGTTTCTGC
>JANNGQ010000804.1:0-2415 GCA_031403975.1 Planctomycetota bacterium | reverse complement strand
GTTTCGCATACCGTGTTTCGACACGGCATGACGTACGGTGGTCCAGTCCATGCGGGCCGAACGATCCACATCAATCCGGCAGCCGCGCTCTTCTTCCAGCAGATCCATCGTATCGATCGGCAGCATTCCGCGATCCCACTTCGAACCGGTATAGCTGCTGTAGACCCCGCGCTCTGCGGCCAGCTCCGTGGACGCCAGAATCGCGAAATACGAGATCGCCTCCATGCTGTAATCCGCAAAATCCACGGCTGCCGTACTGGCGTAGCTGATGTTCAGCGCGGCCAGAGCATCCTGGAAGCCCATCAGTCCCAGACCAACGGGGCGATGTCTCTGGTTCGAAGTCTTCGCTTCGTCGGTCGGATAGAAATTGATGTCGATGACGTTGTCCAGCATCCGCATCGCGATCCGGACGGTTTCCTCCAGTAACGGCAGATCAAACTGCCCGTCCACGATGTGCGCCAGCATGTTGATTGAGCCCAGATTGCAGACGGCGGTTTCCATGGGCGATGTATTGAGCAGAATCTCCGTACACAGGTTGCTGCTGTGAACAACGCCCACATGATCCTGAGGCGACCGGATGTTGGAAGGATCCTTAAACGTGATCCAGGGATGCCCCGTCTCGAACAACCGTGTCAGCATCTTCCGCCACAGTTCAACGGCCGGAATCTTCTTTGACATCCGGATCTCTCCGGCTTCGGCCATCCGTTCGTATTCTGCGTAGCGGACTTCGAATTTCTTACCGAACAGATCGTGCAGATCCGGAACATCGTCCGGACTGAACAGCGTCCATTCACCTTCCTCCTGGACGCGCTTCATGAACAAATCGGGAATCCAGTTGGCCGTGTGCATGTCATGCGTCCGGCGGCGGTCGTCCCCGGTATTCTTGCGAAGGTCCAGGAACTCCTCGATATCCATGTGCCATGTTTCAAGGTACGAGCAGACGGCTCCTTTTCGTTTGCCGCCCTGATTCACGGCAACGGCAGTGTCGTTCACGACCTTCAGGAACGGGATCACTCCCTGACTGCGACCGTTCGTGCCCTTGATGTGCGAGTTCGTGGCCCGGATGCTGGTCCAGTCGTTACCGAGTCCTCCCGCCCATTTGCTGAGCTTGGCGTTATCAGACACGCATTTGAAGATATGTTCCAGATCGTCCTTCACGGTCGACAGGTAGCAGGAACTGAGCTGCGGATGATTGGTTGCCGAGTTAAACAGCGTCGGCGTGGCGGATGTAAACCGCATGGTCGACAGAATGTTGTAGAACTCGATCGCCCGTTCCTCCGGATGAGTTTCTTTCAGTGACAGTCCCATCGCTACGCGCATCCAGAAGTACTGCGGTGTCTCGATGCGACGGCCCTCAATATGCAGCAGATAGCGATCGTACACAGCCTGCAGACCCGGATATTTGAACAACCCGTCTCGTTGCGGCTGCAGAGCCGAGGCAATTCGGGTCAGGTTCAGGTTCCGCAGTTCGGGTGTCAGGCGGTCTTCATTGATCCCGTCGATGATGTAGTGTTCGAACTGGTTGCGATAGAGTTTGTTGTACTCGGCCGGATTCGCGGGTGAGCTGCCGATCGCTTCATTGGTGATCACCATCCTGAGCAGCCGGGCCGCCACCGTGTCGTACGCAGGGTCACGTTCAATCCGGCAACGAGCGGCCAGAATCATCGCCCGGTAGATTTCGCCCACCGAGATTCCGTCGAAGACCGACTTCATCAGTTCCTGAAGCAGATCGTCCGCGTCACACTCGGGAAGTCCGTGACAAGCCAATTCCAGCCGGCGGCGAATCCGGGCCGTATCGAATGGTACTCTCTGGCCGTCTTCCAGCTTCACCTGCATCCGCGGCTGGGGGATCAACTCGACGGCTTCCAGAGCGTCGACCTGCTGCAGGGAACGGATTTTTGCGTGTTCTGCCCGATACACGATGTAGCGACGCGCCACTCGATAGTGACCTCGCTTCATCAGCTGCATCTCGACCATGTCCTGTATCTGCTCGACACCCACACCGCGATCCGTCGACGCATCATTCGATGAATCAGAAATCACCTGCTCTGTGATGGAAACAACTTCCTGTTCGACATCACTGTCCAGCGGCTGATTCTCCGCCAGGTTCAGTTCGGCCCGGAAAGCATTGCCGATGGCCTTGGTTATTAATCGGACGTCAAACGGAACCGTCCGACCGTCTCGCTTACGAATTATCCACTCAGAACGTGCTCGAATCATTCGACGCTTCTCCCTTACTTTTTTTCTGGCGAAAACGACGCATCTTGCGCAGGGGCAACATCACAATCCACAACCGAACACTGTCAAAGCAAGAACCAGCGACTCTTCCGTCAACAGCGCAGCAACAACCGCCAAATGTGAACCGAGGAGCCTCAGTCAGCCGTATTGGGCTGAGGCAGACGACCGGAAATCGGC
>JANNGQ010000803.1:0-3792 GCA_031403975.1 Planctomycetota bacterium | reverse complement strand
CCGCCTTCTGTCATCTCAAGAAAGGTCCGAAAGCTGAGTTCTGCCTTATCTGCCTCGTTCATTCGCAGCAAGACCTGCGCTTCCTGGAACCGAGCACTTGCGCCGGCATTTTCTGATACCGAACCGTGGCTGCTGTCTCAGATGCGTGGTGAGTCAGCACTCCACAATCAGGACTGGACAACTGCAGAAAGTCTCTTCCGGCATGTGCTGAAGCATGATCCCTCCAATCCCGCCTGTCACATGGGACTCGCCAAAGCTCTGAACCGTCTGGGGAGAATTGAAGAGCAACGAGCCGTTCAGGAGCGATCTCTCACGCTTGCCAGGATTCGCGTGAATCTTGCAGCGGTCAACAACAGCTCGGCCACGGCGGCGCGCGAGCTGGCTTCGGATGCACGATCGTTGCAGATGAATGAAGCCGCGGCGGCATTTGAATTGCTGGCGGATCGTATGAGCGGTCGTTCGAGATGAGCGCCGACAGTCATTTTTGGGGAAAGATCCTGGTGATGTCCGTCCGAACGGTGACGCCGTCAATCGTGTTGATCCTGGGCATGCTCTCAAGCTGTTGCTCGACGGGCTGTTCGGATCGGCAGAATCCAGTCAGCTCCCCCGCAAAAAGTTCTGACGATTCCTCGGCAGCCAGCCCGTCGGAGGTACGGGTTGTCGACGAAGAGCCATCGACCATATCCAGCGTCGAAAGTGAGTTTCGGTTTCGCGAGATCGGTAAGGAGTCAGGATTTGATTTTCAGCGCTATGACGACATGCAGGGGCAGCGGCGGATTCTGGAAGTCAACGGTGGTGGTGCCGCGGTGTTCGACTTCGATCAGGACGGCTGGCTGGATATTTTCATGAGCAACGGGTGCAGACTGCCACTCGTCGAAGACACTCGGGAAACACCGGGAATGTTGTTCAGAAATCTGAAGAACTTGAAGGTTCAGGACTGCAGTGATTCGTCAGCACTGAAACAGTTCGGCTTCTGTTACGGCTGCGCTGCAGCAGATACCAATGAGGATGGGTTCGAGGATCTGTACCTCACGGCGTTTGGAGGAAATCAATTCTGGATCAACCACGGTGACGGAACGTTTTCCGAAGTGGCCTCTCAAAACGGAACGCTGACCGGTCGCTGGGGCTCCAGCGCCGCTTTTGCCGACCTGAACGGCGACAACTGCCTTGACTTGTATGTGGCCAATTATCTGGAGGAGTCAGACACAAATCCCAAACTGTGTCCGGAACCCCAAAGCCCGGATGGCTACATCGGATGCTCTCCCGCGATCTTCAAAGGTGTTCCGGACACTCTTTTTTTGTCGGACGGCAACGGGGGCTATATCAATGCGTCAGCCGACGCGGGGCTGAATGATCTTCCGGGAAAGGCTTTGGGAGTTGTGATTTGTGATCTGGGAGGCGACTTCCGCCCGGAAATCTATGTGGCCAATGATGGAGAACCCAACTATCTCCTTACGTTAGAAACTGTCGATCAGCCAGAAAGTGCTGTCAGACGAGTCCGACTTAGAGATGAGGCGATGGCAGCCAGTGCCGCATTGAACGAACAGGGTTATGCGCAAGCCAGTATGGGAGTTGCGGCGGCCGATTTTGACAGAAATGGCGGAGTCGACCTCTTCCTGACGCATTTCTTCGGCGACACCAACACACTTTATCTGAACCGTACGCAAGGAAGCGTATTCATGTTCGACGATGCCACACGCTCGTCATTGCTGGGGCCTCCCAGCCGCACCAAGCTCGGTTTTGGTGTCGCAGGAATTGATGTGGATAACAACGGCTGGAAGGATCTGCTGGTTGCAAACGGTCATGTGGACGATCGCACCTGGATGAAAGCCAGCCAGCCGTTTCGCATGACGCCCCAGTTGTTCGAGAACCTGCGGGACGGAACGTTCAGAGATGTGTCAGCGGCAGTCGGACCGTATTACCTGAGGGCGTCTCTCGGCCGAGGCGTTGCCGCGGGTGACCTGGATCGTGACGGCCGACAGGATGTTGTCGTGTCTCATCAACTGGATCCTTCAGTGATCCTCCGAAACGAAACCACATCCTCTGGGCGACCACTCATCCTGCGACTCATCGGGACTTCCTCCAGCCGAACCCCGATCGGAGCAAGAGTCCGAATCGGCGGTGTTTCCCCAGTTCTGGACGAGTACCTGATCGGAGGCGGCAGCTTCCAGTCTGCAAGTGCAAATGAAGTTTTCCTCGGAGACGTTGAACGAACTATCTACGATATTGAAATCCGATGGCCACAAGGAACTGTCGAACACTTCAGGCACCTGGAGTCTGGTTACTGGACAATTCGAGAAGGAAAACGCGCTTTGCAGCCGGAAATCTGAACGTGCGAACAGTATCAGTGAAACTGAGTCTTTGTGGCTCGTGTACGGATCAACAGATTGTGGAGTGTGGTGAGTTGTAAGCGATTCGGTGAATATATAGAATTCATCCAGGATTCCTGGACTTGGAAATCTGGGCGGTGATGTTTTCATGAAAGTGGTTTTCTCCCTGCAAAGTTCTTGGAGGTACTTATGGTTCGTTCCGTCGTTCGCTGCAAGGCATTCACCCTGATCGAGTTGCTGGTGGTCATCGCTATTATCGCAATCCTGATCGCACTACTGCTGCCTGCGGTTCAGCAGGCTCGCGAAGCTGCGCGGCGTACGCAGTGTCGCAACAATCTCAAACAGTTGGGACTCGCAATCCACAACTATCACGACACGTTCAGCGCCATCCCATTTGCCGAAACGCATTCGGACTACAATGGAGGGCTTGGCCCTCGTCGTTACAGCGGGTTTGTGAACTTGCTGCCGAATTTTGAGCAAGCAAATCTCTACGCCCAAATTCAAGCGGCAGTTCAAAGCGGAACCGGCGGCACCCCGGTGCCCTGGGATACCGGTTTTGCTCCGTTCAGGACCAAGCTTCCAGCACTACTTTGTCCCTCAGATCCGGACACAGATCGAGGTGGGACGATTGGTAAGACGAACTACATGTTCAGCCGTGGTGACGGAAACTGGGACCACAATCAGTGGTCAGGGAATGGCGGTCGGGGGCAACGTGGATTTTTCACGGCAGGTGGAGACGGGAATGACGGTAACAACGGGGTGAGTCGAAACTTCCGAGACGTCCTTGACGGGCTGAGCAACACAATTGCGATGTCGGAGCGAACCAAGGGGCAGCGGGGGGATCGTAAGGCGAACAGTGGTGCCCTTTCCATCAATAACGGCGGAGCAATGCGTGACAATCCTGCCAGCGTCTTGCCGCGATTGGTGAATGGTGAATTCCCGGGAGATTTTCGCACATGGTCAGGTACTCGCTGGCCGGACGGAGCTCCTGCTTTTACCGGCTGCACAACACAACTCGGCCCGAACAAGGGATCCTATGTCCAGGGTGGCTGGGACGGTGAAGACGGGATTTACGAACCGACCAGCAAGCATACCGGCGGAGTGCTTGCCTTGATGGGTGACGGAGCGGTTCAATTCTTCAGCGAAAACATTGACACCGGTTTCACGGCGTGTCCGGGGCCTGACAGCCCGGCTGCCCGTTCCGGCGTTTGCACTCCGTTTTCTCAGTTTGGACGATCTCCATTCGGAATCTGGGGGGCATTGGGTTCAGTAAAGGGCGGTGAAGTCGGCACGGGCTTCTGATATTGCCGGCAATGTCTCCTCTTCGGATTCAGGCGGAAGAATGGAGCGCTCCATCCTTCCGCTTTCTTCATTTGCTGCACTATCGTTGCGTTGGTCATGATTCACCGGATGAGTGGTGTTTCCGGAATCTCGGTTATCGTGACCAACAATTGCGCGACCC
>JANNGQ010000802.1:0-6032 GCA_031403975.1 Planctomycetota bacterium | reverse complement strand
GCCCTTATACCAATTGTAACCACTCCAGGGCTTGTCAGTCACATATTCCAGTGTAAAATTTTCGGTAGCCGGCAATTCATAATAATGCATGGTGCGTTTGCGGCATTCGGCCGTTGCACACGGAGCCGCGGGCCGCGCGGTTTTGCAATGGAAAGTCGTTCGCCTCGGCCCAGTGAACGGGTCGTTCGTTTTCAAACCCAAACATCCTTCAGGTCCACGCATGGCTCTCATAAAGTGCCCAACATGCAACCGGGAAGTGTCATCAGCGGCGAAAGCGTGCCCTGGGTGCGGACACCCATTACAGGCGTCGTCGACACGGGTGAAAACGGCAGACGACAATGTCTTAACACGAAACCGCGGCTGCGGTGATATTATTCTGTTCGGCCCCATATTCCTCATCGTGATTGCGATCGTTTTCTCCATCGCATCCCGTGGCTGCGCGTCGTAGCGCAGCAAAGGGACACTTTCGTTTGTTCATGGTTCCGTTTGCTCCAGTGGATTGTCCTGTGGTCAAGTTTTCCCATTTGTGATCGGCGAGAGTAGACAGACATTGGCCAGCCTGCTGGCGAAAGTTGATCGACCTATCTGAATGACAACTATTGGTAGTTGCAACTCCATTCGGAGATTCTGTGGAGAGCCGCATCAATCGCAAAAACGAACAAAAAGATGCACCGGAATGGCGGTAGCATGCGGATTTGACATGGAAAGTTGATCGCCGTCATCCAGTGATCTTGCCGTTCGGCGGCAAGACAAGCGGAGTTTCTCATGCCGTTACTCGCACGAATAGGCGCTGTTGTCTTGCTTCTTGCCGTGATTGGCTTCTGCGTGTTCGGGTTCAGGGCGACATTCGAGCCACTGGAACCAGCAACGCAACTCACTTGGCGAGTAATCTACGGGACGGTTGGCGGCATCTGTGCGGCGGCGATAGTATGGCATTTGCTTCCGCGGCGAAAAAGCGATTGATCGCAGAGCCGAGGCGCGTCGGATGCCCCAATTAAACCCATGAACGGTGACAACCAGAGCCGCTTCGAACCCGGTGAGCCCGCGATGCACAGCCGTCGCAGTTCATCTCCCTGGGCGTCGTTCGTTCAGTCTTTGCGTCGGGTGGCGCTTGCGGCCCTGGTTGCGGTTCCTACCACCGGGGTTCTGGCGGCGGGGCTGCTCTTGGTTCCTCCAAATGTGGCAATCGGGATTGGGCTTTCTGGAATTGTCCTGTTCTATCTGGGAAAATGGCTGGATCGGCCGATACTTCTTGGGATTGGCGGCGTGGTCATGTTTGCGGGCGTCCTTTCATGGGCCGTGCGGCAATAGCGTTCGGCTGGCAGCGACGCGCCGAAAGCTGTTGTCGCCCGCTCCGAGGACATGATAAACTATCGAAGTTTTCCTGGATCGAAGTGGGAGATGCGGAACAAGCGCATGCACGCGAGGCGGCGGCCGCGCTCGGGATCATGGTTGAGTCGCCCGCGCCGCCCGCGTGATGCGTATCGTTCTGGCTGACAAACAAGCGTGAGTGGATGTTATGATCGACGACTCGAATCCCTATGAGCCACTTTACGATGCGCATGTGTGTAAAGAGTCATCGGCGCACCCTGGTTGCTCTGTTTTCGCCAATTGGGCTGCGTTTTGCCTTGTCGTGACTAAAGCCAGAGAATCCGTGGTGCGCTCACGCAACTTGCTGCGCTCGCCAGGGAGCAGAAAATGATCTTGCAATGGCAGGGGACTCCGGAATATGAGTTAAAGAAGCAGCCGACTTGCGGTGATTCCGGTGACAACATCAAAGTGCGCCAAGTCATTAACCCGGAACTCCATCATGTCCGACACGGTCATTCACATGAACCGCCCGAGGATCTCGGAACTTGGAATCGACCTCCTGCGTGTGACTCACTGGCAGTTGGCACGATCAATTGCTCTGCCCTTGATAGCGTTTGCGTCATTCTGGTTCTTCGCAGCGATGGAATGGTGGTTCTTGGCAGTGTTTTCCACAGTCGTCCTGAGTTTCGTCACATACGGGTCGACATCGCACGACCTGGTGCATGCAAACCTTGGACTGAAGCGATTACCAAACGACATTCTGTTGTCTGTCATTGAAGCCATCTCACTGCGCAGCGGGCACGCGTACCGTGCGGCTCATCTCCATCATCATGCGAGTTTCCCTCACGCGGATGACATCGAAGCAGATGCCTCTCGCATGTCATTCATCAGAGCATTGTGTGAAGGCGTCGTCTTTCAATTTCGCATTTACTATTGGGCATTTCGGAATTCAGAGCAATGGCGACGCTGGATCGCGGGAGAAGGAATCGCCGTGCTTGCGATTGTGTTTGGAGCATTGGCCGCGTTGCCGTGGACGATTGCCCCGATTGTCTATGCAGCGTTGATGATTCCTGCGGGGGAAACCAGACGACAGGAAGAGCAAGGACGACACGCAATGAATTCGTCGCTCCGCAATGTGTCTGCTGCGTCATGAAGCATGTTCTTTTCATTTGCAGCCAAAATCGGCTTCGGAGTCCGACAGCCGAACGAGTGTTCTCAGACCGAGAAGACATCGAGGCTGCTTCTGCCGGCTTGAACCATGATGCTGTTCAACCCGTGACACCGTCACTACTTGAATGGGCCGACGTAGTCTTCGTCATGGAAAAGGCGCACCTGAACCGGCTCCGGAAGAGGTTCGGCAGATTCCTGAATCAACAGAAGATTGTGTGCTTGAATATTCCCGACATCTATGACTACATGGAACCGGCACTCATTGATCTATTGAGTGTCCGCATTTCCCGATACCTTGGCTTGCCGCAGTGAGCAGCACGTGTAGTCGCTGCAGCAGGATGCGTGATGCGGCTCCAGTGCTGAGCGAGCGATGATTGTGGCATTCAGGGTTTCGGTCGGATGCAGGATTTGTAGTGGAACGCCGCATGCCGATTGAGCGTCGAAGTTGCGCTAGTGCTTTGTCAAAGCTAAAAAGTAGGGTTGCGACCGTAGCCACGTTCGCCAGAACGTGGGCTCCTCACGTAGCTTAACCCACGCTCTGGCGAGCGTGGCTACCCTAACGTCAAGACTTGACAGAGCACTGGATCTGCAATCCGGTCGATCAGTCCGACGCGTTTCTGGTGATCCGGTGCCGCCTTCCACAGGGCTCGCCGGGTCACTAAACTCAGGCCGCGACTTTTCGCTCGAGTGCAGAACTTCATGGCCGGAAGCTTACCGATACTGATCGCCCAATCGTCCAGCGTCCCGCTGCAGTGGCTCGACGTGCTGGTTCTGGCCGTCATCGTGATCGGCGTCACGGCGTTTGGGATGTGGATCGGTCGCAAGGAAGAGAATACGGGCGACTATTATCTGGCCGGCAAGACCGTCGCCTGGTGGGCCGTGGCGGGATCGATCTTTGGCACGAACATCAGCTCGCACCACATGGTGGGCATGATGGGCGCCGGACTGAAGGAAGGATTTGCGCAAGCCAATTTCGAGTTCGGCGCTATCTTCGGCCTGTTAATGCTGTGCTACTTCTTTCTGCCGTTTTATCGTCGCATGGGACTCTATACTCTCTCCGAGTATCTCGGCCGCCGCTTTGATGACCGCAGCCAGTTGGTGTATTCGGTTACCAACATGGCGTTCCTGCTGATCCAGATGGTTGGCACGATGATCCTGGGCGCGCTGACCATCGCCACGCTGACCGCCGATTCGCAGTACGCAATCAGCTACGAACTGGCCGTTTGCCTTCTAGCGGCCGTGGCTGCTGCGTATACGTTTTTCGGCGGGTTGAAGGCCGACATCTTCAACGACGTCGTCCAAAGCGTGCTGTTGCTGATCGCGAGCGGCATGCTCGCCGTCCTCGCGATCTGGCATCCCAACGTCGGCGGACTCTCTGGACTGCTGGAAAAGCAACCGGAAAAGTTCCACGTATTCTTCGAGGCCAGCCACCCGGAACTTCCCTGGAGCGGCGTTCTCAGCGGGCTGATGGTGATGCACCTTTACTATTGGGGCACGAACCAGTTCATCGTCCAAAGAACGCTGGGTGCCCGTAGCGACTGGGACGCCCGAATGGGGACCATCGCGGCGGGATTCTTCAAGTTGCTGATCCCGTTTCTGTGTATCGTGCCCGGCATGGCGGCCGGTTACATTCTGGCGATAGATCCGAAGACCGAAAGCGACACGGCGTTTGCCGGGCTGACGCGCACGTTGCTTCCAACGGGCTATGGCCTGGTAGGGCTGGTGATGGCGGGACTGGTGGCCGGCATTCTCTCCACGATCGACTCGATGATGAATTCGACGGCCACGTTGTTCACGTTTGATATCTACAAGAAATACATGCGTCCCGATGCGTCCGAAATGCGACTGATCTGGGTTGGCCGCGCAGCCATGATGCTGATGGTTGCATTGGCGATCGGTCTGTCGCTTTATTTCGGTCAGGCGAAGGGGGGCATCTTCAACCGCATGGCCGACTACAATGCCTACCTTGTGCCCGGCGTGATCGTGTCCTACGTGGCGGGAATTTTGCAGCCATTTGTGACTCGAACCGCATCATTCGTCTGCATTCTGGCGGGTCCCTTTTTGTCGATCCTTTTCGATCAAGCGGCGCGAGTCGGATTTGGCCACCAACTACAGGCCTTTCACCGTGCAGGCCTGACCACACTGGCCTGCTATGGCTTGCTATTGATCGTAAGTCGCTCGACCCAACACGAGCGCGACCACGACAGAGAGCAATTCACCTGGTCGCGCTTCAAACACCAGCGGCACAGCGGACAAGACGCCACCCGAGCATGGTGGCAACGCGATAAGCTGTGGGCCGGCCTGCTCGTGGCCTGCACGCTGGTGATGTGTTGGTTTTTCGCGTAGGGGAAACGTGTCAGGCCGTTTCATCCCAGTTGATTGAGAGGTGCTGCGCCCCGGCTTTGCCCAGGACCCGCCTATTGTTCAGTACTTGCCGATGCGGCCTGGTGATCAGCGAGAACCGATTCCCGGGCCAGCAGGGATCCTGGAGTGCAATCACATCGGAATTTCCTCCTGTTGTTTGAGAATCGGACGACGGATCAAAGCATTTCAAGCGGCCTCGGTCCGGTTGACACCTTCTTGCCGATGCTGATCTTCGCCGTGATCTGCTTCATCGCGCTCTGCACGGCCGTCAGGCTCATCGGTGTTTTCGTCTGCGATCTGCCTCCGGGATGCGAAACGCCCCGATGATGGCGGCCATCAGCGAGGAACAGAAACGTCCGGTGCCGATGCGTGAGCCAAGATGCACGCAGCAGTTTCAGCGTGGACTCCGGGAGCGGAATGCAGCGATCTTTAGCCCCCTTGCCGCGGTGCACATGAACCATCATCCGTTTTGAATCGACGTCTCCGACCTGCAGGTTGAGTGCTTCTTCCAGCCACAGCCCCAGGGAATACACAGTCCAGAAACAGACGGCCATCCGCTGAGTGTTATAGCCGTCAATGATCTGGTGGACCTGCTCGATGGTGAGGTCGGAATGTCGGATCAAGTGTCTGCCGCCGGAATACTGACAGGGCATTCGTATGCAAAATACTTGCGTTCCTTGATCACGTCTGCCACGGACTGTGGCACCATCTTTTCCCAGTCGGGATCACAGGTGCTGATTTTCCGGAGGACGTCGCGCGACAGGATGCTGAGGCATTCCGGGCTGTAGTTATCCAGATGGTTGATACCGCCGCGATCAAGCAGATAGCCGTAAAGTTTCTGCAGTTCTGGCTTGATTGCGAGGTTGTCGCAGGTCACGAGTTCTCTGGTTGTCTGATCCAGCAACGGATAGCAATAGATCTTCAGATCGTTCTTGAAGAGGCGTCCGAATGACTCCAGGATACCCCCTTCAAGTGTGGCGTAGTACTTCTCGTCGAACAGTTCTCGCAGGCTGCCGGCTCCCAGAGTGATTGCGATCCTTTCCTTCGTGTATCGTGCGAGGTAGGCCGCGAGTCGGTAGTATTCGAAGTAGTCCGAGATGAGCACCGTCATTCCGCGGGCGGCCATTACATCAGCGCGTGCCAGAAAGTCGCGACGATCAATTTCTCCCCCGGCTTTCAGATTGCGC
>JANNGQ010000801.1:0-8903 GCA_031403975.1 Planctomycetota bacterium | reverse complement strand
GGTTTCGACCGGGTGATATCGCAAACAGTTGTGAATCGCGTCGCGACTCAACCGCGATTGCACTCCGGGATGCAGCAAGCCACGCCGCTCAGCAGAATCTGCCGTTCATAAGTTCCGGTGCTGACAGATTTTCGGGTGAGTCGCCGGGCGCGAGTCTTCAACGTAGACTCGCTTTTCGAACTCTGTTAATTTCCCTCTCCCCGGAAGTCGAAGGCTTTGAATGGTGACATCAAGGCGGACTGCAGACGATGCGGTCCGGCATCTGTGATTTTTTTCGTTCCTATCGGCATGGAGGCCGCAATGGGATTGAAGCGAACTTCTCAGCAGCCTGTTGCAGGCGTCGCTGCTCCTGTTTCTGATGCATCCCGCACTCAGATCCGCTGGCTCATCCGCCGCGATATGGATGAGGTCCTGTCGATCGAACGCGGCAGTTTCCAATTCCCCTGGACGGAAGAAGAATTCCTCTGCTGCCTGCGCCAGCGGAACTGCATCGGAACCGTGGCCGAACTGGATCACCGAATCGTCGGATTCATGATCTACGAGCTGCACAAATCCATGCTGCGGATTCTGAATTTTGCCGTCGGCCCCGACGCACGCCGGAACGGCATTGGCCGCCAGATGGTGCAGCGACTGGTCGACAAACTGTCTCAGCAACGCCGCCGAGAGATCGTGCTGGAAGTGCGCGAAACCAACGTCGCGGCTCAGCTCTTCTTTGCCAACAGCGGTTTCCGGGCGATTACCGTCCTCCGCAAACATTACGACGACACCTGCGAAGACGCATACTACATGCGGTATTGCCTGAACGAGGACGCCACGATCCCGTTCATCCCCCACAACCGCATTACGGAATACGATGCGGCCTGACGGCACCGGAACAACCGGCAAAGTCGTCGAAGTCTGAAGTCGGCCGGCGTCTGACCGGTGAGACTCCGCACGACCGACAAAACCCATCGGTGGTGTTGCAAAACCTGAACTAGGGTCTCTGAGGATGTGTTGCTTTTCGGCAACTTCGCACCGGTTCGCGATACCGGTCGTCGATTCTCAGGTGCTCTATGCTGTCAAACAAATTCAGTATTCTGTTACTGATTGTCGTCGTGTCCGTTGCGGGCTTTGTGTCATGGACTTCGCTGCAGGCGAAGCCGGATGCATCCGCCGGCGTGCGATCGCAATTTGCCCGGACAAAGAAGCCTGACGCTGCCGGACTCAACGCTGCCACGACAGACGCTGAATCCATGACGTTGAAAGCGACGCCGATTCCGACGGCGGCAGCCGCCGGAGAGAAAGCAGGCCAGCCGAGACAGGGATTACAGCCCGTAATTGAGGCATTTACTGAACCGTACCGCGACATTGCTGTAGCGGCAGCTGAAATGGGTACACTGGCGGATGTCAGCATTCAGGAAGGCGACACCGTCAAGGCCGGCGACATGATTGCCACGCTGGACGAAAAAGTCCTGCGGGCTTCTCTGGACGTGGCGCGTCGGAGCATGACGATCGAGGGAACGCTGAAGTCGGCTCAGGCCGACCTGGAGATGAAAACAACCGAACTCGAAAAGATGACGCAGCTCCATGACCGGAATCATGCCAGTCAGCAGGAGGTCGACCGGGTTCAGACAGAATTGCGTGTTGCCGAGGCTCGGCTGCTGTCGGTTCGGGAAGATCTCGAAGTCAAACATCTGGAGTTCCGCCGGATTGAAGCTCAGATCGAGCAGCGCGCGGTTCGGTCTCCGATTGCCGGAATCGTGTCGGAGGTCCAGCGGGAATCGGGGGAGTTTGTTTCTCCTTCTGATCCGATCATTGCCAGAATTGTACAGCTGGATCCACTGCTGATCGTGTTCTCCGTGCCGCTGAGCCTGCGAAATGAGATCGCCCGGGATCAGGTCGTGGGGCTGGAAATCGGAGACGATCGTCAGTCCGTCGAGGGAACAGTTGAGTATGTGGCTCCGACGCCGGACTCATCGAACTCTTCAGTGCGGGTAAAAGTTCGACTGGCCAATCCTGATCGCCGGTTTCAGAGCGGTGAGCGGACGGTGCTAATTCCGCGGGAATCAGCCCGAATCCCTGCCACAGCCCCTTCAGTTCAGTCTGATTCATCACAAGTCGCGCGACGGGCACCATGAAACCACTGCAGGTCAACGAGCGACCTGAGCGACAGGGTTTACTCGAACCGCCCGGCGCCACAGCGATCGGGCAGTCGTGCGGTACCGGAGCTGAAAGCGGCAATTCGCTGTCCGAAGCCGTTGCGATAACCCGGCGCGCGATTCTGTCCTCGATGGATCGGCCGTCGCTTCAGGCAGCGCTCATTTCGCATCTGCGCAGGAGCTGCGGGCTTGTGTTGGCGGCATGGTATCACTCGACAGGTGCTCAGATCGGGCAAAATGACTGTCTGGAGGGATTGCTTTGCCCGGCAGACGGGATCAGCGCCGCACTGCGTCAGAAATTGAAAGACGCGGCTGTCGCAGCGATCCGCGGTGAAGAACTGCAGAGCTTCGGTTATGCGGATGGATCGTCCCTGCAAATGTTGGCCCTGCCGATTCCCGGCTCTTCCGGCGAGTGTCTGCTGGCTGTGGTTGAAGAAAGGTCTTTCGCGAAGGGGCAACCTTCACAGGCAATTACAGTCTGTCATTTGCTCGGATCGTTCATCACGGAGCAGTCACTGCTCCGATCGCAGGCCCGGGCGACTCACAGCGCGCATCTGACTGCAGCGCTGATTGAACTTGTGGGGCGCATGCAGTCGGCGGCGGATTCGATCTCTGCCTGTCAGCGTCTGGCAGATGCACTGCAGCTGCATCTGCACGCCGACGAAATCATTGTGGGCCTTTGCAGGAACGGTACAGCGGAGTGCCGCATGACGGCGGTCTCCGGAGGGCAGGTGATCGATCGGTTCTCGCAGCGGACACAGCTGATTGAATCCGTCCTGCAGGAGTCCGCTGTGCGATCCGCCGGAGCGATCTGGCCGGTCCAGGATGCCGCAAACCGTCATGCCCTGCTGTCTCATCAGCAGCTGTCCCGGTCGGACAGCGACACCACACTCGTCAGTATGCCGCTTCAGGCAGAAACAGGACTTATCGTCGGCAGTATTCTGGCAGTGTTTTCCAAGGCATCAGTTCATTCGCCGTCGGATCAGCAGGAAGTCAGCATCGAAGGTCGCGCTGCGGACGCCGAGCGTTTTCTGCGGGCTGGCGCTGCTCCGCTCGCGAGCTGTCTGGGACTTCTGCAGAATCTGACGGACAGCCGCTGGCTCCGCTGGACGCAGTCGATCCGAAAGTGTTTCACGGCATCGAAGCTGAACCCCGCAGCGTGGGTCTCCGGGGCGATTGTCCTGATCCTGTTGCTGCCGATCACTTATCCGGTTCATACGACTTCGGAACTGCAGCCGGTTGAGCGTCGTTATGTGGCGGCACCGTTTGACGGGCCTCTGGCCGAGTGCCTGGTTGAGCCAGGTGACGTCGTTCAGAAAGACCAGCTGCTGGCCCGGATGGATGGTCGGGAGATTCGCTGGGAACTGGCGGAAGTTCAGGCCAGCGTCAACAAGGCGATCAAGGAACGCAACACTCAGGTGAGCGGTCGTGAGTTCGGCAGCGCGGCCATCACGGGCCATGAGATTCAGCGGCTGGAGCAGCGCTCGGAGTTGCTGACGTTTCGCGCCACGAGTCTTGAGATCCGCAGTCCGGCGGACGGAGTTGTGGTCAGCGGCGATCATCGGGAAGCGGAAGGTGTACCTTTGAAAACCGGGCAGACTCTGTTTGAAATCGCTCCACTGGACGCGATGGTTGCCGAAATCTGCATTCCGGAAGACGACGTCCGGCATGTGTTCGAAGGCATGGCGGTGACGATCCAGCTCGAGGCTGTTCCTGAGGACGCCCTGGACTCTGCGATTCGCTGCGTTCATCCGCGTGCCGAACTGCGGGACGGGAAAAACGTGTTTGTCGCGGAAGCGGATATCGGGAATCCGGACGGTCTGCTGCGACCGGGAATGCGGGGACACGCGAGAATCCAGACACGACGGCACACGCTGGGCTGGAATCTGTTTCACAAGCCGGCAGCCTGGTTTCTCGGATGGCTGGGCTGGTGACATGCGAGCGACGCCCGACATCTCGACCGTTGAACTCAGCCGGACGCGCCTGAAGCTGCGGGAAGATCTGCTGTTTGTACCTCAGCGCTATGGCAGCGAAACGTTCTATCATCTGGAAGTGACGACAACCTCCGAATACTTCCGGATCGGTTATCCGGAGTATGTCTTTGTCTCACTGCTGGACGGGAACACCAGTTTTTCGCATGCTCTGGCGATCAGTTCACAGCAGCTGAAGTCTTCCGCACTGAATCAGCATCAGGCACTGACGGTCTATTCGTGGCTGCTGGACAACGGCCTGTCGTCATTCTCGGATTCCGATACGTCCGCGTCCGGAGCGTCGACTGTGACTCACACCGTGACACGGCCAGGAGCAATCCTGAAGAAGCTCAATCCGCTGTGGCTGAAGATTCCGCTTGGTCGTCCGGAAGCGTTTCTGAGAGCGCTGAATCCGTTTTGTGGCTGGGTGTTTTCGGGAGCGGCGGTCCTGCCGGGCCTGTTTCTCATGCTGGCGGCCGGGCTGATGCTGCGTGCTCATTGGGAGCAGTTCAGCGCCGCCTCCGCCAACGTCATATCCCGTGATAACTGGCTGTGGCTGCTGGGTGCCTGGATCGGGCTGAAGTTCGCACATGAACTCGGGCACGCGCTCGTCTGTCGGCGTTATGGCGGGAGTATTCGCGAAACCGGCATTATTCTGGCGTTCTTTACTCCGATGGCGTACGTCGATGCCTCATCAAGCTGGTCTTTCCGGTCGCGCTGGCAGCGGATTCACACGGCGGTGGCCGGTGTGCAAGTGGAGCTGCTGTTCGCGTCCCTGGCTATGATTGCATGGATCTGGTGCGATTCGCTGCTGATCCGGCATCTGCTTCAGAACATGATTGTGATGGCCAGTGTTTCGACACTGGTCTTTAATCTGAATCCGCTGATGAAGTTCGACGGCTATTACGTCCTGTCAGACCTGCTGCAGATCCCGAATCTGAGCAGCCAGGCAAACGGCGTCGTCCGCAGCGCCTGCCACTCGTGGCTGTTTGGCGGATCCGGTGGTGCGCCGCTGATCGTCGGTTCGCGCCGATGGATTCTGCTGCTGTACGGAGTTGCCTCGTTCCTGTGGCGGATCATCATCTCCGTGTCGCTCCTGATTGCGGCTTCGGTGCTGTTTCACGGGGCCGGACTGGTTCTTGCCGCGTTGGGTGTTGTGTGCTGGTTCGGCAGACCAATGTGGAACATGCTGAGGGGGCTGCGGCAACTGGGTCTGCAGCATCCCGAGCGCCTGATCCGCGCGGTGCTGGTCTCGCTGATGTTCGCTGCCGTTACAGCCGGTGGTCTGTTCGGGCTGCCTGCGCCAGTGATGACAACCGCACCGGGAATTGTGGACTATGCCGACGGCGAAGTTGTGCGAGCCACCACGGCCGGCTTTGTGGAGGCCGTGCATGTCCACGACGGACAGGCGGTCTCCGCAGGAGATCTGCTGATCTCACTGCGCAACGAGGAAGTGACGAGTGAGTACGCCAGTCTGCAGAAAAAACATGTTCAGGAAACGCTTCGGCTGCAGACAGCATCCAGAGATCATGATGGCGGCGCGGCGAATGTCGCATCCGGCAATCTGGAGTCGCTGAAGAAACAGCTCGGAGAATGTCAACAGCGGGTTGCAGGTCTGACGCTTCGCGCGGGACGGGACGGGCGAGTTGTGGGACGAGAACTGCCGAGACTTACCGGGACGTTTGCGAAGACGGGCGCTGAATTGCTGACAATCGGACTGGAGCACGAAAAGGAATTACAGGTTTCAATCGGACAGGCGGATCTGTCGGCATCGCTCACGCTGATCGGCCAGCCGCTGCGAGTCCGCATCGGGACACATCCGGCAGTCACGGGAATTCTGGATCGGGTCAATCCCCAGGCGACTCGCGCTATTCCTCACCCGGCTCTTGCGGCGGTTAATGACGGACCGTTGCCGGTGGTTGACAACGAAGCACGCAGAACTGAGACCGCAGACTCCGCTCAGCAGCTGACCGAGCATCGGTTTACGGCCGTGGTGCGATTCTCGGCGGAAGATGCGATCCAGCTCCGCGCCGGCGAACGCGGCTCCGCGTCACTCGGTCTGCAGCGAGCCAGCCTTGGCGTCAATCTCTGGCGCTCGGTCCATCGCTGGCTGAATGATCGGCTTGCAGAACGGCAGGCGAGTCGGTGACCGACGACGGCCGCGACGTTGTCGTCTATGAACACGAACCCGCTGCGTCAGCGAGGTGCACTTCACGTCGCGTGAAAACATAACGAAAGCCCTCGCTGACGCTTTTTGAAGTTGCGCATTTCGTTAGGGCTGGAAGCCCGGCACATCGTCAGCCGGTGGCGTGAGCCACCGGAATATGGAAAACACAGCGATTCAGGCCCGAAGGGCCGACACAAGCGCCAGTGTGCCGGCCCTTCAGGCCTAGGGTTTTTGATACTCGTATACCGGTGGCTTACGCCACCGGCACGAGATTTATCGGCCCTCCGGGCCTGAAATGTGCAACTTCAAAACTGACGCTTCGGGTTGGTAAACTGAGTGCCATTGGGCAAGCTCCGTTCTGCTCATGGTGGAATTGCAAACTGCTTTCCGTTGCAATAACGTCGGTCAATACGTGCCATGTCTGTTCGCCTTACGACCAGCCCACGATTGTGCCATGGCGATTCTGATCCGTGTGCAAGGAAAACTCCACCGATGAAACTCGTGCGCTCCCTGACTACGCTGGCGATTTTGGTCGGTTGTGTTCCGACCGTGTGTTCTGACGAAGGCATGTGGCTGTTCAATGATCTGCCGCTGGAGTTGCTTAAGCAGAAGTATGGATTTGAGCCGAGCCAGTCCTGGGCCGAGCATGTCATGAAATCCAGTGTGCGGTTCAGCGTGGGCGGGTCAGGGTCATTCATCTCCAGTACAGGACTCGTGCTGACCAATCACCATGTGGGATCCGACGCGCTGTTCAAGCTGTCAACTCCTGAACGCAACATCATGGAAGCCGGGTATCTGGCGAAAACTTCTGACCAGGAACTGAAGACTCCTGACCTGGAACTCAACCAGTTGGTTGCGATCAAAGACGTGACCGACCCGGTGAAGGGCGCTGTCACGGCCGAGATGACGACTGAGCAGGCTGTGGCCGCTCGTCGGGCGGTGATTGCGAAGATTGAAAAATCGGCACTGGATGAAACGGGTCTAAAGAGCACCGTCACCACACTGTACGGCGGGGGCCGCTATCATCTGTATCAGTACAAGAAGTACACCGACGTTCGCCTGGTCTGGGCTCCTGAGACGGCAATTGCGTTTTTCGGCGGCGATGCGGACAATTTTGAGTATCCGCGGTTCTGTCTGGATGCCTGCATTTTCCGGGTCTACGAAAATGACAGACCTGGAAGAATCGAGCACTTCCTGAAATGGTCACAGAACGGCCCTGAGGAGTCCGACATCGCGTTTGTCTCGGGTCACCCGGGACGCACGAGCCGCATTTTCACGATGGATGCTCTGAAGTATCAGCGGGATGAGAATCTCCCGAGCATCCTGACGAACCTGCGACGTCAGGAAATCGTATTGCAGCAGTACGGCTTGCGAAGCACTGAGAATGCTCGTCGGGCTCGTGATGATTTGTTCGGGATTCAGAATTCCCGCAAGGCGAGGCTCGGCATGCTGGGCGGTCTTCAGGATCCGCAGGTGCTGGCTGACAAGGCCGCGGCCGAACAGTCGCTGCTGGATGCTGTACACTCGGACGAAAAGCTGAAGCCGCTCGCTTCCGCGTGGCACACGATTTCCGAAACGACAAAAAAGCGCGCGGAGATGTCCGGCAAGGGCGTGGCAGTGGGTTCGACATTGTTCGGGATGGCGATGCAGCTCGTGCAGATGGCAGAAGAAGATCAGAAATCATCCGGCGAGCGACTGCCGGAGTTTTCTGATGCCGCGCGAGAGTCGCTGCTGCAGCAGTTGTACTCAGAGGCCCCGATCTACACTGATCTGGATCAGGTGCTGCTGGCGGACTCGATCTCGAAGACGCTGGAACAGAGAGGCTTCGACGATCCGCTGTGTCAGGAAATCCTTGCGGGAAAGAACCCTGCAGATCGTGCGGCAGAACTCATCAGGGGAACGGCACTGGAAAGTGTGGCGTTTCGGAAAAAGATTGCTGCCGGCGGCATTGAAGCGATCAACGGCAGCGCAGACTCGATGATCGTGCTGGCCAGGATCATCAATCCCGAGATTCGGCGACTGCGGGCGATCACCGATCAGCTCGATGAACAGGACAAGCAGGCCTATGCAAAAATTGCGGAAGCGAAGTTTGCGACTCAGGGAACATCAACGTATCCGGATGCCACATTCTCGCTTCGTCTGGCGTTTGGTCCGGTCAGGGGCTACGAGCAGGACGGCCAGCAGATCCCGGCCTGGACGACGCTCGGAGGTGCCTTCGATCACGAAAGGAAGCACGTCGGCCAGTCGGACTATGTCTTGCCTGAATCATGGAAAAAGGCAGAACCCAGTCTCGTCAAAGCGACGCCCTTCAACTTCGTCAGCACAGCGGACATCATCGGCGGCAACTCCGGCAGTCCGGTGGTCAACAGAGCCGGAGAACTGGTCGGTCTGATCTTCGACGGCAACATTCAGTCGCTGCCGGGAAACTTTGTGTATACCGATAAGCAAAGCCGCTCCGTGTCGGTTCATTCGAGCGCACTGCGCGAGGCGCTTCAGGTTGTCTACGGCGCTGACAGCCTGGTGAAGGAACTGGGGAAGTAGCGACCAGGCGACCGTAGCTTGGGCCCATCTGGCCCGAGCTTGTTTGTTTGTGGTCAATCAAGTCGGACGGGCCAGATGGGCCCATCC
>JANNGQ010000800.1:0-5552 GCA_031403975.1 Planctomycetota bacterium | reverse complement strand
CGGGTTGGCCCGCTCGGCCGGCGTCATCGATTGAATGATGGCTTGCAAGCGGTCGACTTCGCGCTCATCGAAGTTATCCAGTTGATCACGGAACTGCCCCATGCCCGGGCGATTCCGGCCGTTGATCCGGAAAAGAAAGTCGAATGCCGACGAGTCGGTGCGGCGGTCGTGAATCTGCTGCAGAAGAACCTGCGGCCGCGCGACATCCTCACTAAAGCCGCGTTCCGGAATTGCGCCGTGACGATTGCCGCCGCTGGCGGATCAACGAACGGTGTGCTCCATATTCTTGCGCTGGCTCGCGAAGCAGGCGTTGATTTTTCCCTGCGCGACCTGCAGGCGGTTTTCAGAAATACTCCCGTGCTGTGCAGCTTCGCTCCGCGCGGACCACGCACGATGGTAGATCTCCACAGGATCGGCGGAACACCGATTCTGCTGAAGCACCTGCTGGACTGCGGCCTGCTCGACGGTTCCTGCATGACCGTGACCGGCAAAACGATGGCTGAGAATCTGAAGGATGTGCCGAAACCGCCCGCGGGCCAGGATCTGATCGTGTCTAAAGAGAACTGCTACAAGCCATTCGCCGACATGCAGGTCTGCTTCGGCAATCTGGCTCCTGATGGGATCGTGTTCAAAGTATCGAGCATGAAAAATCCTGTCTTTGAAGGCCAGGCGGTCTGCTTCGATGACCCGCGCGACATCGTTATCGCAGTGGAACAGCGTCGAATCAAACCTGGCAATGTCATTGTGCTGCGTTACCTGGGACCGGTCGCCTCCGGAATGCCCGAAGTGCTCATCGCCACGGCAGCACTGGCGGTTCCTGAACTGGATGGCAGGATCGCATTCATTTCTGATGCCCGAGTCTCCGGCGTTTCTCACGGAGCCATCGGCGTTCATTGTTCTCCGGAGGCCATTGTCGGCGGCCCGATTGCGTGCGTACACGACGGCGATATGATTTCGTTTGATCTGTTGAATGGCACAATTTCCGTCAGCATCACCGACGCAGAAATGTCGGCCCGCCGATCAGCGCTCACGATTCGCTCACCGCTGGAACCCCGTCGAGGTTACCTCGCTGACTGGTCTGCCACGACGGCACAAGCCAACCACGGCTGTGTAAGTCACGCGCTGTATCCGGAATGTCGCCAGTAGATCCTGCCTGCCGGGCAGGATTTTCGGCGCAGGCGAACTGAGCGCGATGTCGTCTGCCGAGCCCGGCCGAGTCTGCCCTGCGACATGCGAACAGGTCGCAACTTCGTTGCGAAGTGCCACCCGGCAGGCGGCACCTACATTCGGTCCTGCAGTAGATCCTGCCTGCCGGGCAGGATTTTCGGTTGTGACCCGCTGCCGTATTTCCAGTCGGCGGCTGCCGGCACGAGACCCGCCTTCACCGGATTCTGCTGGATGTATCGGACAATGCGTTCGTCCTGTTCGTCGCTGCGAGACCAGTGATCAAACCATTCATCCTGCCAGAACCTATCGTTGGGGAGGCTGATGAGTTTCGCGGCCTTGTGACCAGTCCAGCGTTTGAAGTCGTCGATTGATTCCTTCAGCGTGCCTTGAAGTACACTCAGAAAGAGATGGACGTGATTTGGCATGATCACAAATCCAAACAACTCCCAGTGCTGAATCTGACTTCGATGTTGGATCGCTTCAATGACCATCTCTGCTACGGCAGGCGCATTCAGCAACGTGTTGTGTTCAGCTCGGTCCAGCCATTCTTCCATCTGGCGAAAAATGGTTCGCATCAGCGGCAGCTGCGATTCAACTGAGTTTGGAGATTCACCCTGTTGAAGCTCTGCGGACAGTTGTTGAATCCGCTCGATGCCCTGCTTCGGGATCGCACCGGCAAGATGGATCGTGACGAAGTATCGTCCGTCCTCGACCTCCCAATGAGGAAGCCGACCTCTCCAGAACCCGAGCGTCAGCGGCCTGCGTGTCATGGCTTGGGATGTTAGGGTCGGATCAGTCGGCGTTAAAGTAGATCCTGCCTGCCGGGCAGGATTTTCGGCGCAATCCGAACCGAGCACGATGTCGTCAGCCGGACCCGACCGAGTCTGTCATGCCATATGCACACAGGTCGCAACTTCGTTGCGAAGTGCCGCCCGGCAGGCGGCACCTACAGTCTGCGTTACTGTAGATCCTGCCTGCCAGGCAGGATCTTCGGCATGTATTCCAATGTGCTTTCGGGAGGTCTTTCGGCGCTTGTCAACGGACCGAGACTCGCTTCTGCAAATCGCGGTGCTGCCGCCGTCAGCGCCTTCCATGCGAGCAGGCAGGAGTTGGTCATTTCAATGTCGATCGGAGAGACGCCGTCTGGATGCACTCCGGAAAAGCCTGGATAGCTAAGGCTGATCATTGTTTCCGGAGCCAGAAAGGACGAAATTCTCCCAGGCGCAATCTCAAACGATCCGTCAGTCGGTTCCTGCCCGAGCAGCAGTTTCAGTTCAGCACGCAGGATCTCGAGTGCTTTGACATTCTGAGTTCCGGATGAGGCCAGCACTTCAATGGCAAACAGTCTGATGCTGACCTGATGCACTGATTGTGTCTCGGTTACTTCAGTCCGGGTTGAGAGGTTGCTCAGTTCATCGAGAACGCTGCCCGCCTCCGGCGCTGAACTCAGAATCTCCAGCATGAACGGCACTGCGGGATCAGCGTGTTTGCCCAGCAGCGAAAGCCCGTTCCATGCCTGCAACTGACGCTGCAGCGAAGTTTTCGGAGGGCCGCCGTACCCTTCCAGGATCGTCTTTGGTGTTTTCATTCCATCCTGAATCGCCCGGAGAAAGATCCGTGCGTGAACTTCTTCGGGCGAGTGTCGCGCCAACATCCCGGCGGCAGCGACGGCTTGCCATGATAACTGCTGATCCTTCGGAACCTTCAAGGGATCAACTGCGAACGGTCGAAGATACGACTCCACAGTCGGACTCGGTTTTTCATTACCCACATGAGTCGAAATAAAATGGAACACGGGGTCGGTACCAAACCAGGTATTGCCTGCGAAGGTGGGATACTTCTGCGGACTCCAAACTCCCGAGTTCAATTCCGAAACCTGAATCATCTGAAATGCGAGCTGCTCGTCGGCCTTCAACTTCGAGGCCAGCGGCTCAGTCTTACCGAGCGAGATTCTCTCCGTCACCGCTGGCGGTGCTCCGCGGTAGATCATTTCGAGAGGGAGCAGCAATCCTGACAGGACGAACTCATGCACTGAAGGCTTCCGCACACTGAAGTCTTCGGCGATGGCCCGCACAGACTCATCCGGATTCAGACCTCGAATTGAACGGATCGCTGTGATCATCAGTTTCGCCTGCGCATCTGTCTGGGTCTGAGGATCAACGAAGTCGTATTGTTCAATGACGGCCAGAATCGCCTTCGCCGCGTCACGATCTCGTTCGCCGCGCCCCAGAATTCCAATGGCATCAACAGCCTTTGTCAGCTCCTCGGTGCTGCGTTCCGTGCGCGAAAGCTGAATCCACTGGTTGAATTCTCGGCCTTCGTATACCGGTCCGGCAGCATCCGCGATTGGGTCGGCTAGCCGATGCTGCATATCGTCGAGCCGTTGGCGAGTTTCATTCCGCAACTTTTCAATCTGAATGAGTTTCAGCTCCAAGGCTACAATCTTCGGGTGTTCGCGGGATAATAGAAGTGAGTACTCTTCCACGACAGCTCGGGCTTCGTCTTCCTGTCTCTGCAGGTCCGCGTGACGATCGGCAAGATTACGATATTCAATGGCGGCAAAAGTGTCTGCCAAAGTGGACTGAGGAATCGTCGGTGAGGACACGGACTTGGGCAGCTCATCAGATGCTGCTGCTGAGGTGATCCCTGGTGGTTGTTCCAGGTTGATCGACTGCTGCGTCACTTTCGCCAGCGACTGGCTGCCTCTGGAGATGTCCACCACGCCGTTCTCAATCGTGACAGAGTCGTATTCCACAGGGACGATGATTTCATATTTGCCGCTGCGAAGTGTGATCGTGTTGGGGCCCGCAGAAAGAGTCAGCTCTTTCACTGTTTCAGTTCCTTGTCGGATCTGCACCGGGATGCTGTCGCTGCTGCATTCGATGGTCAGCGTTCCCGTATCGGTTTTCACGCGAATCACAATGCCGGCGACGAGGAGCAACAGACCGCCCAATGTAGCCATCACGCTCCGCGTGATGAGCCTTCCGGGTGGACGTCCAGCAAGTGGAATTGGTGACGGAGTTGGAAGATCTGTCGTCGAAAGGCGAGAGAGCGGAAGAAGCCCGGCATCTTCCGAGATGCCGGGTTTCTGGTTACTTTGGCGCAGGAGCATGGCGCGGTGCGCGAGTTTCACCAGAGAGGAGTCGGCGCAGAACGGGGCGACGGCCGCCGCGACTTCGGCGGCAGTTTGAAAGCGGGCGGCCGGGTCTCGGAGCAGCATCCGATCGACAACGGCGGCCACATCAACTGGCAGAGCAGGGCGGCGAGTTCTCACGGATGGGGCATCGACGGTCGCAAGTGCTTTCATCTTCTGCAGCGGGCTGCGACGCTCGGCGGTCTCGTAAAGTGCGGTGCCTGTCAGCAGTTTGAACAGCGTCGCTCCAAGGCTGTAAACGTCGGCTCGGGCATCGACATCGTGGCTGTTGTCCGCCTGCTCAGGAGCCATGTAGTCCAGAGTCCCCATGAGCTGACCGACGGTGGTCAGTTCATCGACAGCCTCGCTCGCGGCACCAAAGAGAGCCAGTCCGAGGTCGAGGAGTTTGACGCGGGCGGACGATTCAGAGGAGGCAGAGTGGAAAGCAAAAGCGGAGAGCGGAGAGCGGAAAGCCGAAGTCGCAGTGTGGTCCATGTCTTCTCTGCTTTCCGCTTTCGGCTTTCCGCTGTCTGACAGATTTCCGCTTTCCCTGCGAACCTCGATCATCAGATTGCTCGGCTTCACGTCACGATGAATCAGACCCTGTTCGTGAGCGTATTGCAGTCCGAGTGCAGCCTGGCGGATAACCTCGCAGGCGCTGGCCGTGTTCATCGGTCCGGTCAGCTTGATCAACTTTGACAGGTCGATGCCGGCGACAAAGTCCATTGCGATAAAGTGTGTCCCGTCGGACTCCCCGGCATCAGTGGCCCGCACGATTGCGGGATGATCAAGCCGTCCGATGGCCTTCATTTCCCGTTCGAACCGAGCCACCGCAGCGGGATCTCGCAGACGGCGAGAGGGCAGCAATTTCAGAGCAACCGGACGCTGCAGGCGTGCGTGGACCGCCTTGTAAACCGTTCCCATTCCGCCGTGGCCAAGCGGTTCGAGCAATTCGTAGTCGCGAATCCACTCGCCTGTCGTTGCCGGTGAAGAATTCTCAGTGAGTCCGCTCCAGGGATTGATGATCTTTTGAAGTATACGTTCGCCGACGTCCTGCACGGGCTCCGTATTCACAGCCGCCTCGCGCACAGCCTGCAGCATCGAGTCCGCCGTGTCGTCAAATCCGGCGATCGTTTCTTCGCAGCGAGCGCAGGCCGAAAGATGAGCGGCGACTTCTTCCGAGCGGTCTTCGTCCAGATGTCCGAGTGCAAACGCCTTCAGATCCACTTCGCTGACACAGGTTGCGGGATTC
>JANNGQ010000799.1:0-1651 GCA_031403975.1 Planctomycetota bacterium | reverse complement strand
GATGCTGACCGCGATGACGGTGTTGCCTCGCCCGCGCAACCTCGAAAACCTTCTGGCGAACTCGACGTCACTGATCGTAGCCGCCCAGATGTGGTATCCGGATGACATCGGGACGTATGTGCTATGGTATCTGCCGCTGTTCCTGCTGGTGATTTTCCGGCCACGGCTGGATCGCTTCACACCGCCGGAAGCCGTGGAACGCCAGTCCGCGACTGTTGTGACTCCGGTTACGGTCGGAGCTTCGTCGACGGTGGCGATGTCGCGGCTGAGTTTCTTTCGGTGACGGTCAGCCGCCCTTCTCAGTCACCGCATCCTCTGGCAACAGATGACCCATTTTGTCGCGCTTGGCGGCCATGTAGCCCGTGCGGCGTTCGTGCACCGGAGCCACAATCGGGACCTGTTCAACGACCGTCAGGTCAACGCCTGCATACACGAAGGCATCCGTCTTTTTCGGATTATTGGTCAGCAGGCGGACTCGGTTCAGCCCCAGATCCTTCAGTACCTGCAGTCCCACCATGTAGTCCCGCATGTCGGCTTTGAAGCCCAGGCGGTGATTCGCTTCGACCGTATCCAGGCCTTCATCCTGCAGCCGATAGGCTTTGAGTTTTGCCATCAGGCCGATGCCGCGTCCTTCCTGAGGCAGATAGACAACGGCGCCGCAGCCTTCCGCGAAAATCATCTGCATCGCCATCCGCAGCTGGTCGCCGCAGTCGCAGCGCAGCGAATCCAGCACGTCGCCCGTAAAGCAGGAAGAGTGCATCCGGACCAGCGGAGCGTCACTGCCCGCCAGATCACCCCAGACCAGAGCCAGCGGCTCCTGGTGCTCGTGAGCCACGGAATAGCCAATCACCGTCGGCGTACCGAATTCCGCGGTGGGCATCGGGACGGCAACGACTCGCGTGACCAGCTGCTCCCGCATCCGGCGATGACGGATCAGTTCTTCGATTGAGATCATCGGGATGTCATGCAGCTTCGAAAGAAGCTGCAGTTCGGCAAAGTCAGCCATGCCGTGCGTCGTCTGACTGCAGATCTCAATCAGAGCACCCACCGGACGCCGTCCCGCCATTCGCAGCAGGTCAATCGTGGCTTCCGTGTGTCCGGCCCGCCGGAGCACGCCGCCATCCATCGCCATCAGCGGATTCACATGACCGGGCTGCAGAAAATCATCTGCCGCCGATGCCGGATTCGCGAGGGCCTGAATCGTGCGAGCCCGGTTGAGAGCACTGACACCGGTTCCCGCGGAGATATGATCCACGGCTCTCAGAAATGCCGTCTTGTTCGGAGCAGTGTTTCCGGAATCTTCAACCACTGGTCGCAACTTCAGCCGTGCCGCCTCTTCCGCGGTCATCGGAACACACAGCGTCCCGCGACCGACTCGCAGCATGAAGTCCACCTGCTCCGGAGTGATCGTCTCTGCCGCACAGATGAAGTCGCCCTCGTTCTCGCGTTCTTCGTCGTCCACTACAATGATCAGCCCACCCCGCTGAAGTGCGCTGATGGCCTGATCGATGGTTTGAAGTGCCACGGTTCAGTTTTCCGGATGATGCTGAAAGTGCGATTGGCGCAGCGTCGCTCGCTATCCTCCCCGTCAGCAGGATTCTAGAACGCACTGCCTCATCATGACAGACACTGCGTGCCAGCAATGACCGGC
>JANNGQ010000798.1:0-1918 GCA_031403975.1 Planctomycetota bacterium | reverse complement strand
GGATACCAATCCGCCCAGCGGAGAATCTCCGTGGAATAACGCTCGTTGAAGTTGAGCGTGCTGAACGGCACGATGCCGGCGTCGAGCCAGGGGTTGCCGACATCGGGGATGCGTCGCATCCGCTGACCTTCTTTGCCTGGCGTCTGACTTTCGATGATGACGTTGTCGATCCACGGACGATGCGGAGTCTGCCCTTCGAATTCTCCCCATCCCTCAACCGCACGTTCCTTGAGTTCGTCGAGCGAGCCCATGACGTCGAAGTCTGCCGGATCGTTTTCATTGACCCAGATCGGCAGAGCGAGTCCCCAGAAGCGTTTTTTGCTGATCATCCAGTCACTCATGCTGGACAACCATTCGATCTCCCGTTCCTGCCCGTCGATACTGTCCGGCAGCCAGCGGATCTGCTTCGTGACGTCCTTGATTTCGTCACGCCAGTCCATGTTGATGAACCATTCGTCGACGAGTCGAAAGACCAGCTCATCTCCGGTTCGCCAGCAGTGCGGATAGATGTGCGGATAAGTTTCGACCGCGACCAGTATGCCCTTTGCTTTGAGCTTTTCAATCACCAGATCCGCGGTGGCAGGTGCGATCGCTTCCAGGCCGGCGAAGTCGCCGAATTCTTCAGAGTAAGTGCCATCATCCTTCAGCGGTGCGATCACAGGCAGCCCAAGTGTCACACCCATTCTGTGGTCGATGTCCCCGCATCCGGGAGCGATGTGGACGATGCCCGTTCCTTCGCCCGCAACAACGTTGGCAGCACCTCTGGAATCGCGACCACCGTCGATGACGCAGTGACTGTTGACGCCGGTTTTGGGGAGATTGTTCTCGTCGATCGGCACACCGCCGGGCTGCTGTTGAGCTTTGAGTTCATCAAATGGACCCTCATACTCCCACCCAACCATCCTGGCACCTTTGATCGTGCCGAGTTCTTCGAAGCCGCCTTGTTCTTTGAAGATCTGAGCCAGCGTTTTCAGCTTGCCGACGCTTTCCGGCCACTTCCATTCGGGGCGACCGAAGCCGTCCTTGAATTCGGTGGCCAGTCGCTGGAAGTTCAGGTTGTCCCTGGCGAAGTAGTAGACCACGCCGTCACGCTTGGCCTTGATGATGATGTATTCCAGATCCGGGTTCACGGCACAGGCGACGTTGCTGGTGAGCGTCCACGGGGTTGTGGTCCAGACGAGGAGGTATTCGGGAGCTGCTTCTTGTCCCTTCTCCCCCGAGATCGGGTGAGCGGATTTCATGGCATCGGCATGTTGAGGCGCCGTCGCTGGCCGAAGGCCGGATGAGGGGGCTGACCGTTCTGCGGCGCTCGACGCCAAAGTCGCGGCCCCCTCACCCTGACCCTCTCCCCCGGCGCGGGGGAGAGGGGACGAACCGACGGCTAGCGCCGTGCCGCTCACGCGCTTGATCGGCAATCGCACGAACACCGACCGATGAGTCGTCAACCTTCGGCCTTCCGCGATTTCCATCTGCGAATACGCGCTGCCGCCGCGGCCGGACCAGGGCATGACGTCGTGACCCTGGTAGATCTTGCCGCGTTCAAAACACTTCTTCAGGAATGACCAGATGGTTTCGTTGTTCTCGGTGCTGAACGTGAAATAGCTGCCGCCCCATTCCGGGTTGCCGAGCTGTTCAACAAGCTGATGAGCTTTTGCGGTTTCTGTTTTGCCACTGGGAGCGGTGATCGTGATTTCGGTGTCAGTACCGAGGTGTTCCGCGAGCTGTCGAAGCTGGTCCGGGTTGTCCCAGTCCATCCAGTAACCGAGTCGCACGGACTGTTCTGTCTGTCGAGCTGCGAACCGGAGAACTCGCCGTTTGCATTCGTTGACGAAGTTGTCGATGCCGAATTCATGGACGGCGGCTTTCGTACCGAGTCCCAGTTGCTTTTCGACTTCGACTTCTACCCAGAGTCCCTGGC
>JANNGQ010000797.1:0-1923 GCA_031403975.1 Planctomycetota bacterium | reverse complement strand
CGCCCGTTGTGATGTCGCGGATGACGACCTGCTCGGCCATGCGCGTGCCGTCGTGGTGGGCGCTGACGAGCTCGCCCGTGTCCGGGAACAGCAGCAGGTGCGCGGCGTGGTTCTGGGCTGACAATCTGACGACACCGGTGTTTACCGGCACGGACTCTCCGATATCAAAAGGTCCGCCCGAGCCGAAGAACGAAAGCGGCATGTCGGGGCCGTCCGGAACCCGTCCGCCGATTCGAACAATGATCATCGGTCGACCCAGCCGATCGGCTTCCTGAAGAGCATTTTTTGCAGGATCAACAGACTGGGGGATCTCACGCCGGAGCGGGTCATTCATTGTCGCCAGCTGTGGTTGTTCGAGGTAAACAATCCGAGTCACCATGTGACCATCGACGGCTTCCAGCAGGTCGCCCTGCGTCAAAACAACCGGGATCGGATAATTGGCTGCCGTGCCATGCGGAGGATGAAGTCGGTCCAGGATCTCAATGGACGGAAAAATCTCGACGCCCGGAAACTCGGGCATGCCCGCAATTCGCAGGCGATAAAGATGCCCGGCCGTGACGGAAAACTGAGCGGGCGAGGTCAACGTCGCCAACGGGACCGGAGTCGCCGAATAGACGGAGACGGTGCCTTCCGTCGGCAGTTCAACTCGCACCGGCTGCAGATACGTCGGGTCATACTGCCGGATTCGCGCTAAGACGTCGGCAGTGAATCCCGGTGGCAGCTTTTCGTTCAGCGGCTGATAATAGTCGCCGTCCTGAGCCGTTGCGGACGAGCCACAGAGCAGTGCGGCCGCCAGCAGCCAGCGAGCGCCGTAGTTTCTGCATCGATTCATTGTTCGCTCCGAGGTCATGCGCAACGACACAAAACGAACAGGGGCGATTGAAGCTGGTGCTTCGAATCGCCCCCGTGGTCAAAAATCTTTACCCGGTTCCGTCACAGGTCGTCGATTCATCAAAGGATGATCTGAAGAGCGGTCATCCGACTTCAGCATCAGAACCCGTACATCTGGGCGGCTCGTGACTGAGGCGTCGCGACTTCGCCTGGAGCGTAGACCGGATGAGTTTCCTTGTACTGAATGTGACGGACTGGTGCCGGCACGCTGTAACCCGGTTCATGTTCGACATCGATCAGCATGTGGTCGACTGGTTGCGGCATGTTGTTGTCGCTCTGGTTGCGGATTGTGTGTGACTGCAGACTGGCCGCGCCGCCCAGCGGAAGATGCGGGGGACCTGGAAGACCGATTGGCGTCGCAGTCATCGGCATGCCCCAGACTGGTGTCGGTCCATACCCTGATACCGGAACTGACTGGCCAGGATAGCCGCCACCGGCAGCAATCATCGCACCGGGAACTCCCTGCATGTCAGCGGGAATCATCGCGACCGGGCTTGGCGGAGCGTATTCGCCGTTCTGGCCGTCAATCGAGCTGTAGCCGACAGGCTGAACCGATCCGTCCGGCTGTACTTGTTTCTCCTCAAAGTCCATTTCTTTGTTGCCGACTCGCAGAACAACCATGATTGTTCCCATGCGTTCGGCCTGTTCGATCGGATCAACGCCCGGATCAAGAGTGGTTGAAACCAGCGTTTCGACTCCAGCGATGGCACGAGCCTGGTATTGGGGTTCCGGAAGGTAGATCACTTTCGTAACCATGTTATTGCTGTGGATGTGTTCAAGGTCTTCGTCGGTCAGCTCCACCGGAACGACGTTGTGCTGCAGATACGCCACGGTGTTCGGGTGAGCCGCTCGGACTTCCAGAGTAGGATACAGGCTTTGTCCCTCCCAGCCGTCGCCGGGGATATTGGAAAACACCAGCTGGTAGATTGAGGACTGCGGGAAGTCGGCTCGACCAGGCACAAAGCGCTGGTTGCGGGCGATGTAGTTTCCTGACAGCCAGCCGACGGACATTCCGTCCTGGCCGATGAATTT
>JANNGQ010000796.1:0-7607 GCA_031403975.1 Planctomycetota bacterium | reverse complement strand
GGTGGTGACGGCTCCCGGCGACGAGACCGACGTGGTCAGCCGGGTTTTCGTCCCCGAAGCCGGCGTCGACGAGGATAGCGTCACCGGCTCCGCCCACGCCATCATCACTGCCTATTGGGCGCGGCGGCTGGGTCGCGATCGTCACACCACCAGCGAGCGGCCGGCCGTCTCGCGAGACATCGGAAAGTGAAGGAACGATGTTGCCGTGATTCGCCTCCGACGGTTTGCCATCCTTGCCCTTGAGGACCGGTTTCTTCTTTTCCTGCGCGGCTTCAGTCGGCGAAAGAGTCCAGCCGCGATCCGGAGTTTCGTAGATCACGGCTGCATCTCGGCGAATCGCCAGCGGATCAATGCGGCTGCTCGTCTTGGTTCCGAAGCTCACATCAACGCCGATGATTTCCGAAACCAGCGCTCGTTGAAACTTGGTCCCCAAACCCCCTTTCGGCCCGGTTGAGTCCCACAGACCGAGCAACAGAGCGGTCGGGCAAATCTCAAACAGAGGCGTGGCGTTTCGCAGATTGGCGAAGCCGAGTTTCTTCCCCGCTGCGGTCTCCCGGAACGGGACATTGTTCTGGTCTACGCTGTCACGCAGGATTGCATCCGCAACGCGATGCGGGGCTTCCAGACTCGTGACTCGCCCTATCGGCTCATACAGACCTTCAGCATTCTGCCCCGGTTCCACGACCGGGATATCGGAGAAGTCCACTTCGACAACCGGAATCTGGATTCGCCCTTCGTCAACGGCATCCTGCAGCGCCTCCTCGATGCGGTTGGCCTGACTCTGCACCGAGTCCAGAAGCACGCACTCGACCGGTTCATCATGCCCTGGCAACCGTCGCTTCTCAGTCGCGTAAACCGCCCCCGAATAAGTCGGCGGAAACACCTTGTCCCCTTCGCCACCAGCCGGCTGCAAAGTAACTCGCGACCGAAACGCCGCCGCTGACCCCGCGACCGCAGCTTGAACCCTCTGGAACAACGACACTTCGGACATTCTGAACTCCTTTGAACTTTGAAACGACAAATCAGACAAAACATGGCTTCCACTCGTCGGCAAATTTTCTGCTTTTCAGAGCGATTGGCAATATCTTCAAGGTGAAGAATGGGTGCTTGAACCGCTCAATGATCGAGATATGGTGGCCCCACGTAATTTCTGCCACTGGCTGTGGCAGAATTGGGAGGTTCAATTCTGTCACAGCTTGTGACAGAATTGGCTCGCCTGTTTCTCGCGCAGCTTGCGCGAGAATTCGTCGATTTGATTTCGGCATACGCTGTGCCGAAATTGATGCGGCGATTTGTCGCACAGCTTGTGGGACTTTTGGTCCAGCAGCCAATTCTCGCACAGGCTGTGCGAGAATTGGGGATTCAGGACTGTATGCGAGGAAAAAGGCCCGCTTTCGCCAGACGTTGCTCGGTGAAAGCCCGCTGATTCCCGGAAACGTCTTCTGGAGATCCACGGCCAGTCGATCCAAGACACTCTTGCCCCAGCCTTCGCGATCCTGCCGCTCGATAGTCTGCCGACCGATGTCCAAGTACAATGCGATCACCTCGCGGTTGACCGACAGCATCGACTTCGTCTGCGACTGTCGGACACGAGCCCTCAGCGATTCCAGGAACTCGACGTAGTCCGTAGGCAGTCCGAGTTGAAGTGTCGCGTCCGCATTGTTTCTTCGAGCCATCAGATCACGTCGCTTTCACCGCGGTCGCTCGCTGGCATTGGGAGAAGCTCTCGCCGCCAATCGTCAGTGGGTACACTTCTCCAACGAACGTCAGGTCTTTGCCGAACTCCAGGAAGAAGTCTCGCAGGTTGGCGAGAATGGGCGATTTCCGGTCAGTGTTTCGAAATCCGAATCAAATATCATCGTCGATTACTCAACAAGTACTGACTACGGGATGGGTGATAACGTGGGTGCAGTGTCCGTACTCCTGCGCGAATGGCAATCGAGTTCAGGGGGAGGCAATGTTTGGCAGCTCGTGCGGGAGTTGGTCGACACCCGCGCTTGAAGTATCGGACGAGTCGTACTCTACAAGCGCGCCATGACAGATTATGTCCGACCGAAAAGCAGTTTCCTGAGTGTGTCGCGAAGCTCCGCGTCGCGACCTGACGATGCGGAGCATCGTCGCACATTGAAGGAGCGTCGTCAGGATGCCGGCCATCCGGACGGATTGTGTCGCGGCTCGGCCCAGATGGGGCCAAGTTACGGTGTTGCTGCCCGAGTTTATTTACAGCCACTGACAGAGCGTGTCAGCCCGGGAAACAGTTTCTGAGAGTGCCGGAGACTGTAATGCGGATGTCGTGCTGCATACGGCGTGTGTCACCATCGTGCCGCGCGGCGCCTCGCGGCAAACGGGCGGGACAAACCGATTTTGCACAATGAGATTCCCGACGAAGAGCGTTGAGGCACATTCGCTCAGGTAATGCGGTCCATCAGAATTGCCGCTGAGCCGGTCTGCGAACCGTTCGGCAGATGAACTGTTTGCCGCGTGACGATTCCATCGATCGAGATCGCCAGTTCTGCGTGACCGGATGGAATTTGGGCAGGGATTCGCAGGTAGAAGTGCGTGGGAGTTGTCTGAGCGACATCATGTTTGCAGATTGAGCCTCATTGTGCTGAGAATTCCAGTCGCGGAGCGACGGGGCCACATGAACGCTCAATCGTAGCGTATTCCCGCCGCGGAGCGTCGGGGCACATTGATCAGGCGATCTTCGATCGTTGTCACAAATCGCTTGTAGAATACGACTTAAGCATCCACTGCAGGTCGTTGTGGATCTCATCAACCAGATCCTGCGGATCAAGGGCTGTCGCGGACGGGCCGAAGCTCATCACCCAATGCTTGATTTCCTGAGTGTCGGTGAGGCGGAACTCGGCGATCAGAGAGCCGTCTTTCTGAGGCAGCAGTTTCTGGCTCTTGTGCCAGCACGATTCCTGAACATAGCGGGCGGCGTCTCTGGAAAAACGGATGCGGATGGTCTGCAGTGCGGATGTGTTGGTGCGGAAGACTCCGAAGCTGTGTTCGAGCCATTCCGCCAGGTCGAAAGTCTCGGGAACGACCGCCGGGAGTTTTGTCGAATGCACGTCGTCGATGCGGTCCATTTTGTACGTTCTGATTTCACCACGGCGGCTGGACCAGGCGACCAGGTACAGGCTGCCTCGATGGTAGACAAACCCCTGAGGATAAACTTCCTGCTCGACAGGTTCCGTGGCCTGATCGGACTGGTAGGTAATCAGCGAAATCAGGCGGTCTTCGATGGCCAGCATGAGCTGATCAATCATTTCGCCGCGTTTGCTGTAGTCGCTGGCACCGACGGATGTCGCGTGGAGTGATCCGGAGAGCTTGTGAAGGTAGCGAATCGCCTGATCGCCGAGAGCACCGCGGATCTTGCTCAGGACTCGATGAAGCCCGGTCCAGAACGGCGTGCCTGCGAGGGGTTCAAGGAATCTCTGAGCCATATAGACGGACAGCAGTTCCGTCACAGTGAATCCGGTCTGCTCGGAGAACGGCTTCATCTTCCAGCGTTTGATGCCTCGATCACCGGTCACTTCATCAATGTGAAAGCCTGCGCTCTGCAGGACAGCCAGATCCCGTCGGATTGTTCGATCGACAACGTTGAATTCTTCCGCCAGTTGCGACAGAGGGATACCAATCCGAGACTCTGCCAGCATCTGCAGGAGTCTCCACTGGCGGAGCAGTTGCTGCGATTCGCTCATGGCAGGCGCTGTTTCGTCAGTCTCAGAAGGTCGATTGAAGGCGTGATATAGTTCACGCGGTCGTGGCTGACACTAACCCGAAGCGTCAGCGAGGCGATGCTTTAAGCACCTCGCTGACGCTTCGGGTTACTGTGGTGCGACCACAACTGTCCCATTTTCGGCCGCGTGAAGTATAACGCGGGGAATTCGGCACACGTTGTCGGAGACGATGGTAATCACTCGGTTCCACTTCGTCTTCTGTCTGCGTGTCGGTAGAATCTTAAAGAACCTGGTTTGAGAAGTCATGTCATCGATTCATTGCCCTCACGATCCGGAGACTGAGTGTTCATGACTCTGGCTTTCGCGATTCTGCTGTTTGCCGCAACGAATCCGTTTCCTGCACCAGGCGACGATGCGGTTGATTTCACGGGGCAGATCCGGCCGATCCTCGAACGGCATTGTGTCAAATGCCATGGTGCGACGACGCAGAAGAACGGCCTTCGGCTGGATGTTCGCGATGCAGCTTTCAACGGCGGCGACAATGGCCCGGTGATTGTCGCGGGGAAGAGCGGCAGGAGTGAACTGCTGCGCCGCGTGACGAGTTCCGATCCCGAGGAACGCATGCCTCCTGAAAAGCCGCAGCTGGAGGCGGGCGACGTGGATCTTCTGAGCCGATGGATTGACTCCGGGGCCGACTGGCCTGAAAGCGAACAGGACCGCGCCTCAGGTCATGATGCGCGGCTGAACCACTGGGCATGGCAGCCATTGAGTCATCCCGTGCCGCCCGAACTGACGCACGAAGCGGCGGGTTTGGTTTGCAATGACATTGATCGCTTTGTTCTGAAAAAACTCAGCGAGCAGGAGCTGTTGTTTTCGTCGGAAGCGGACCGTCGCACGCTGATTCGCCGCCTTTCATTTGATTTGCTCGGTCTGCCGCCGGCTCCGGAAGACATCGACGCATTTATCAGTGATACCGATCCGCGTGCTGTTGAACATCTTGTCGACCGAATGCTCGCATCACCGCATTATGGCGAACGATGGGCAGGTCACTGGCTGGACATTGCACACTATGCCGACACTCACGGGTTTGAACGAGACCAGCGGCGGGACAATGCCTGGCGTTATCGCGACTGGGTGATTCGCGCACTGAATTCCGATCTTCCCTATGACCAGTTTCTGCGTGATCAGGTCGCGGGCGACGTCCTGCGTCCGGACGACCCGGATGCCGTTGCCGCCACGGGATTTCTGGCTGCCGGGCCGTGGGACTTTGTGGGACAGGCAGAAACTCCCAGTCCTGTGCTGAAGCGTCAGGCCAGGGCCGATGATCTGGACGACATGGTGACTCAGGTGATGACGGCGTCCTGCGGAGTCACGATCAACTGTGCTCGCTGTCACGACCACAAGCTTGATCCGATTTCGCAGCAGGAGTATTACTCGCTCTGGTCCGTGTTTGCCGGCGTGAAACGCAGCGACCGGATTCTGTCGACAGAAGAGGAGCAGCAGCGGACCGCAAAGAAAGCGGAACTCGAAGAAGGATTCAACGACGCCCGCAGTGAGCTGGCCCGCCTGCAGGGAAGTGGCTGGAGTCTGGCGGATCTGGTTGGCGGCGGTGACGGTCATGGGACGGGAAAGGCGAGCGCTGCCATCGATCCCGTCTCCGGTGCGGCGACAGAAGAACGTCGGGGTTTCCTTGAGGGAGCAGTCACGAATCAGTTTGCGGTCTCCGATGTTCGATTCATTGACGGTGTTGTGATTCCGGACGGCGGCGAATCCGGCGAGGTGCCAGTGACATCGACCGGAATCCGCGTGACCGGAGTTCCGGACACCAGTGGCAAGGCCTGGGATGCCATTCGTAACGGTCCGGTCAATTCGCAGTTTTCCACGGAGCTCGGTGGAACGGACTTCACCAAAGAGGGGCACACTCTGCTGTCCCTTCACGCGAACTCGGCCATTACTTTCGACCTGCAAGCCCTGCGCGCGGCGGGTCTTCCGGAGTCGGTGCGGCTGAGTGCTCAGGCCGGATATTTCGGTCAGACACCACATGAGGGAGCAAGCTTTCATGTGTTTCTGGACGGCCAGCTTCTGACAGAGCGTCGTGGACTGGGTCGAGACGACGGCGTTGTGGGCATCGAAATCGAACTTCCGTCGACAGGTCTGTTTCTGACGCTGATGGCGACGGACAACGGCAATGACATTGGACACGACCAGATCTGTTTTGCGGACGCTGTTCTGCTTCCGGTGACGCCCATTGAGCATCCGGACAACACGACACAGGTCACGGCGCTCAGAAAGCGCATTGAAGCGTTGGGCAAGACCATCGCAGAACTGCCGACACCGGCCAAGGTCTACGCGGTCTCAACCGAGCAGCCGTCAACCGTCAATCTGCTGAAGCGCGGCGACCCGGAACAGCCGGGCAGCGCCGTGACTCCGGGAACGATCTCCTGTGTGCCCCATGCAGCGTCCTTCGGCGGCAACGAATTGACAGATGCTCAGCGTCGGATCGCGTTGGCTGACTGGATTGTGTCGCCAAAGAATCCGCTCACGTCCCGAGTGATCGCTAACCGGTTGTGGCATCATCATTTCGGTGTCGGACTTGTCGACACTCCCAGTGATTTCGGACTCGGTGGCGGCCTGCCTTCGCATCCGGAGTTGCTGGACTGGCTGGCGAGTCGGCTTCAACAGGAAAGCTGGTCGTTGAAGGCAATGCACCGCCTGATCTGTTTGAGTGCTGCCTATCGCCAATCGTCCGCTCGCATGCCGCAAGAGCACGGATTGACCAAAGGCAGACTGCAGCGGGCGGAAGCCGTGGATGCCGGCAACAGACTGCTGTGGCGGCAGAACCCGCGACGGCTGGATTCCGAATCGGTCAGAGACTCTGTCCTGCAAGTCAGCGGACAACTGCAGACAAAGATGTTCGGGCCCGGCTACAGGGACTTTGAGTACCGAGAAGAATATGCTCCGGTCTACACCTACATCACGGCCGACACCCCGGAACTCTGGCGACGTAGCATCTATCGCTTTGTCGTACGAACAACACCGAATCCATTTCTGACAACGCTGGACTGCCCGAATGCCGCCAACCTGACGCCGGCAAGAAACATCACCACCACAGCGCTGCAGTCACTGGCTTTGCTGAACAATGAATTCATGCTGAAACAGGCCGGATATCTTGCGTCGCGGCTATCCGTCGATCCGGAGGCAACAACCGAACAACAGGTCAGTCAGACATTTCAGCTGGCATTTGGTCGAGAGCCATCACCGGAGGAATCAACTGCCGCCGTTTCTTTCATAGAGGCGGCAGGCGCCGAAGAGTTCTGCCGGGCGATGATGAACGCGAATGAGTTTGTGTATATCGACTAGTGCTCGACCCAGCGACCCAGCCACCCGCCACCGGGTCGGTCCGAATGGCGTGGACGTCAGTGGATTTCCGCCACGACGGGGCTCGTCCCCATCGAGCGATGATCATCACCAGACAAGAAGTCAGGAGAGCGTTTTCGCCACTGCGGAGCTTGCCTCCGTAGGGCGATGATCAATGGAATCACGGCTCCATGCGGACAAGCCGCAATGGTGGCAAGGTGCCAATTCCGGTAATTGGCTGGTCATGATCCGCGCTCGACGGAGGCAAGCTCCGCCGGGGCGTACAGTGGCCAAAACTCTTATGTACACGCCACTGGGGCAGGGGGGACTGACGGATTAGTCGCGATTCCTTGTGGGGCAGGCTTTAAGCCGGCCCGGACGGAAAAAAACAAAGTTATTGAATCAACGAGGCAGGCTGGAAGCCTGCCCCACGATAAAACCGACAGTCCCCAGGCCCCATGGGATCGCTTGTTTGAGGACTACGACAGCGCCTGAGGTTCCCAGTCAATGATTCACCCGCAGTGCCTTAGCCAAATCAGAAGTCGACGGCAATTCCTGAGCCAG
>JANNGQ010000795.1:0-3215 GCA_031403975.1 Planctomycetota bacterium | reverse complement strand
GCCCGGATCAATCCAGAGTGCATGCTCGACATGACTCGATCCTCGTCTGATTCGCACCGCATCCACCGTTCGCAGTCCGGGACGCTTTAAGCAACTCTCGCGGCCATGATCAGCACAGTCTGATCATGGCCATTTTTATTGATCCGCTGGAGGCTGAAACGGCTCGGCAGCAGCCTCGCCCTCCGGAAAGCGCAACCACACTGTCGCACATCACCGAAATCCGCGACTGCAGCCCGAATCGCAGCAATAAAGGGCAATTCTTTGACGCAGGACTGAACTTTCGTTACCTTGTTTCTCACTGCCGTTTTCCGTCAAAGTCCTCAATTCTGGATTCGTCTGCCGCAGTGTTCGGCAGTGTTGTTTTGGTTCATTCGGGAGATTCAGCTATGCCGCGGCGTGCGTTTACATTGATTGAATTGCTGGTCGTAATCGCGATTATCGCCATTTTGATTGCCCTGTTGCTGCCCGCCGTCCAGCAGGCTCGTGAGGCCGCCCGGCGAACTCAATGTAAGAACAACCTGAAACAGATTGGTCTGGCTCTGCACAACTATGAGAGCACGTTTACGTTGCTGCCTCCCGGTTTCATCGGTGTCAACAACGCCTCAACGCATACCCAGATTCTGCCTTACGTCGAGCAGGGAAACGTCACGGCATTATTTGACTTCAAGGTGGACACCAACGGCCACGCGAACAACCTGGCGGCACGGCAACAAAAGCTGGCGATGCTGGCCTGTCCGTCGCAACCGAACAGTGCTGCGTTTATCCTGACCCCAACCCAGTGCCCGGACGGCTGTGGCACGACGAACTATGTGCAGAGCCTCGGTGACAATGCCAACTATGCCGCGGGCCGAGGTCCCTTCGGCAGAAATCGGGGATCCAGATTCCGCGACATTACTGACGGGTTGACCAATACGGGTCTGTTTGCGGAGATCATTCTCGGGCCATCAACAGGGACTGGGAACACGAGTGGCGTTATTGCTGCCGGTGATCTGAGGGACTTCTGGGTCGCTACGTTCATTCCATTTGGAACTTGGGACGCCGGGCCGAACGGAGACACGATTGCAGTGCCTGCGTGCGAAAATCGAGCGACAACTGCTATCCTGTACCGCGGAAAGCAATACTATCGCGGTGTGGTCGTGTCGACGTTTTATTCACACACATTGACGCCCAATGCAAGAAAACGGGACTGCATCAGAGCCACCGGCGTTGACCGCGGACACTTGGCAACTCGTAGTTTTCACACCGGAGGTGCTCAACTTTGCCTCGGCGACGGCTCTGTTCGATTCGTCAGCGAGAACATTGATGAAAACACGTGGCGCGCAATCGGCAGCATCGACAACGGTGAAGTGATCGGTGATTGGTGATCGTCGTCAGGTCACAATGTGAGTCATGGAAAATCTGAAGTTCTCTGTACTGTTTTGCCCGGTGGATCTTGCGTGCCGCGGGCCTTGAACTGGCTCACCGAGAGGGGAATTCCGTGATTCATCTGCCCACGGCCCGGATTTCAATTCTGATCCTGACTGCTTTCGTTTCAGGCTGCTCAGATTCCGGTCCGGTTGCTGACATTGTTGAGACGGTTGCTGCCAGCGGGACTTTGACCTATCAAGGTAAGCCGTTGCCGGGCTACCAGGTCAGTTTTCAGCCGGTCTCCGGTGATCGCCCGGCAAGCGCGATCAGCGATGCTGAGGGCACGTTTGTACTCGGGACCAACGATGCGAGCGATGGGGCTGTCCCCGGAAGTCACAGAGTCACCGTGGTGTGGGTGGCACCAGGCGACGATGGTATGGGCGAGATCATTGACGATCCTGAAAAGTTGCCCAAAGCTCCGATCGAAATCCCGGTGAAATATCACAGCGTTGCATCATCGGGACTGCAGGTCGACATCCCTGCCAACGGAAACAACGATCTGCGGCTGGATCTGGAGTGAGGCAGCGACCCTCAAAGGCGGAATGGCACCTCGCATCAAGCCCCGCACTTCAGTCTGAGATGAAGCCGATATCCCCACATGATTCCGTCGGCACGCGAATTGCTGCCCGGAATCCAGGGAGCATCAACTGCGTTACCGAGCAGTCGAGCCATGTCACGCTACTGATCACGAAGGAGAATCATGCAAACGCACTTGTCAGAAACGCGGCTCAAAGACGCGCTTGACACTCATCAGAAAGCGTTGACTGTCAACCTCGACTCGCGGCGCTATGGGACCTTCGCCGAGATCGGCGCGGGCCAGGAAGTCGTACGCTGGTTCTTTCGCGTCGGAGGAGGAGCGGGAACGATCGCGAAGAGCATGTCGGCCTACGACATGAAGGTGAGCGATGCAATCTACGGCCGGGCAGCGCGCTATGTCTGTCGTGAACGACTGCAGGCGATGCTGAACTATGAGCACCAGCTGAATCTGGACAGGCTCCGCGATGTTCGCGGCGATACGAGCACCTTCTTCACGTTTGCGGATACAGTGGCGGCCCGCGGTTACAAGGGTGTCTCGGAATGCCACGGATGGATGGGTATCAAGTTTCAGGCTCATCCGAGGGACGACGACAGCCAGATTATTATTCACGTCCGCATGCTGGACAGCGAAGCCGCACTGCAGCAGGAAGCACTGGGCATCGTCGGAGTCAATCTCGTGTACGGCGCGTTCGCGCTGAATCATGAACCCGAACTGCTGGTGGATTCACTGCTCGACGGACTCTCCACCTCGAGAATTGAGATCGACATGATCGAATTCTCGGGGATCGCATTCCGGAGGATCGATAACAGGCTGATGAGTCTCAAACTGGTGGAACTCGGGTTGAGCGGAGCAGCCATGTTCGCTGCGGACGGCGAGGTTCTGCAACCTTCGGAGTTTCTCTATCGCAAGCCCATCCTTGTCGAGCGCGGCAGTTTCCGTCCCGTTTGCAACGTGAATCTCGACATGCTCCGCTGTGCGCATGAAAAATTTGCGGACCTGCCAGACGTCAAGGGAAATGAAATTGTGCAGATCATGGAGATCACTATGCGCAATCTGAAAGCCGGGGGAGAAATTGATCGTCGCGACTTTCTGGCACGCGCTGATGTAATGGCCGCCTGCGGTTGATTGAGCAGTTCGTAAGCGGTCTCGAGTTGTCCATTCTTACTTAACACGTGTGGCAAATAAGGCGCACCGACAAAACCTGTCGAAAGGTGCAGGTCACGGCGCTTGATGTCCGCGACGAGTTCATTCGCTGCAAGCGGACGCAAGT
>JANNGQ010000794.1:0-15562 GCA_031403975.1 Planctomycetota bacterium | reverse complement strand
ATTCAATTGATGTCCCGCCTGAGTTCAAACGCAATGCGCGCAGGTTTTTGTATTATCAGTTGTTCAGAACGTCATTGCCTTTTGGGCTCAAAGTGACGTCGAACGCGTCTCAGCGGAGCCTCGTCGTACACCAGTGTGTCTTCTTTGTTGGCCACCAGACCATCGAGATCAATGTCCGTGTTGACTTCGCGATCAAGATCGCGGTAGAAGTTCGAGGTGTTGATCTCAAAGACTTTGACGATCAGCGTGGGCACGTTCTTGATGTACACGTCCATGCTGACCGCTTCATCGGCTCCAAACAGCGTCTTGTTTGTCGCAGAAAAATCGATGTCGACGCGATCTCGGAGCGCCTGGTAATCAGCCGGTGGCAGCAACGCATACCACTGCTCCGGGTTGCCCAGACCGTTGACGATTTTGGTTTCTGCGAAGCGATGCGTCAGGTAGGTGTGGTTGAGGTACGGCTGAAATTCCCGGGTGTTTTCTGCTTCGAGCAGCAGCCTGTGAAGGTAGTCACGAATCAGTGGTTCATCGTTGCCAGTCACGGGGCTGCGGGTGAACTGAGAAAAATCCGCGGCCAGGTCCGCCGGAAACTGTTGAGACATGGCCTGCTGCATGTACTCACCGTTCATGTACGGGGCATGACGCGGCAATTTGATGTATTCCAGCAACAGGCCTTTGTCGTAGTTGTTTTTCGATCGATTGAAATCCAGCCGCTGATACAGGATGTGAGCTTTCAGGGAGTTATGCGCGGGCGAAAGGGGCTTGACGAATTCCCACAGGCGAGTCAGATGCGCGTCACGTTCGGCGGAATTCTGCAGGGCATTCACATCGTTGCCGGGAGCCAGACGCTGCAGCCAGAGATAGACAAACCCCGAATGATCCAGCAACGCCGGCATGAGCTTCGCACATTCCTGCAGCTGACTGAGCAGCAGTCGTTTGTGAATCTCCAGTGATCCGAAGCTGCCGCTGTTCTGGAAATTCAAATCCTCGACAACCAGTTTTGCGAGCCCGGGGAAGTCCGGTCGTTCCAACTGGCTCAGAAGATGCCGTCGACGTTCCGGACTGAGTTCCGTGCCAATCAGCCATGGGAACGAATTTGCCGTGACGCCCGACAAGTTCGTGTGATCCACGTAGGCCTGTTTCAGCAGAAGATCGCGAGCAATCAGGTTTTGGTCGAGCGTCTCCGGCAGATTCGGTTCAGCATTTGGAATGTCCTTCTGATGGTTGAAGGCCAGTCCGCAGCGATCGCGAATGAAATCCAGCGACTTCTGAGGATTGCGCTCGTATGTCAGCAAGGCCTGCCGGTACAGGATCTCGTTGATCAGGTCGCTGCTCTTGTGGACCTCAATCCACTTTTGAAGAAGATCAGCCACCCGGTCATACTGCTGCGTATTCAGATAGTGCAGGCAGTGAAAGTAGTAGTACTCCTGCGTTCCGGGAATGAGTTCTTTCAGGACCGCTTCCCGGTCAGCTGCCAGCGCGAAGCGTTCCAGAAACGACTCATCGCCTGCACCGGCATTCGAACAAAGTGCTGTCAGCAGCACGATGGAGAGGACAAATCGTCGCATTTTCATTCTCCAGACAGCCGAACCAAAAGCCGTGTACCGATCATGAACTTACGCTCGAGCGGTACACAAATCCACCTCACTCTGCCTTCGCAGCGCTGACAGCGCATTGCCAGTTGAGCACAATCAAGGGCGGGATGGTTCAACCAAATCACTAACACAGGTTCAGAAATCCGCGAATTCGCAACTTCTGAGCAAGTCGTTTCTGCTGTGCCTTCTGGATTGCGTGCGTCAGTCTGCTGCAGCTGACGCGGCGACCACCTCAGCATTTCTGCCGGCAAGTGGATTTGACTTGACGGAGTGGCCAATCATTGGATTCCTTGCAGCGAGAATGTCGGGGATAGTACCCATCAAGGATTGTGAACATTGATCGCAGTGTTGGGATTGTGAGGGGAGAATCCACTCATACATTATGGGGGATCTCCCTACATTCACTGATTTCCACCATACCGTGCTGCAGCGGAACGCAGATTCTTCGATGACGTCGATGGCACACTTGCTTCGGTGGTGTCGAAGTCACAGCCAACGGCACTGAGACAATGCGAGCTCGATTAACAGGAGCGTCGGAGCAGTCGAACTCCCCTGTGGTGATCTGCAGAGGCCTGTCAATGAAACCGTACCACATCCGACAACCTGTGTTGGATCGGAAACACGTCGTTTACGGCTACGAGTTTCTGTTCCGAAGCAACGCGGATGAACTGTCGCGTCGAACGATTCAAGGAGTCGACGCAAGAGAGTTGTCTGACAAAACCAGTCGTTTGGCAGATGTGCAGAGAATTGCTCAAGGTCGCAAGTGCTTCATCAACTTCAATCGGCAGGAGTTGCTGGAACGACGTTACTCATCACTTTCGCCTGCATCGACGGTCGTTGAGGTTTCCGAATCGGCATGCCAGGACACGAAACTGGTCGAAGCGTGTCGTCAGGTTCGCAAATCCGGCTATTCGCTTGCCCTGGACGACTACGTCGTGAAGCCGAAGGTGAATCCAATGCTGAAACAGATCGATCTGTTGAAGATCGATTTTCAGACGCTGACTGAGGAACAACATGCAGGGATTGTCCATTCCGGCAAAGAGCGCGGGATTGCGATCGTTGCTGACGGCCTTCTGACTCCTGATGATTTCATACGAGCCCGGCAATTCGGCTACACATATTTTCAGGGGTATTTTTTTTGTCGTCCGCAGCAGATGGAACTGCGTCCAATTCCCGCCTCTCATCTGCACTGTCTGCGACTGCTGCAGACGGTCAACCAGCCGGATTTCCAGGTCGATCGGATCGATCAGCTCATTCGCCAGGATGCGTCGCTGTGTGTCAGGCTGCTGACGTATCTCAATTCATCGACGTTTGCACTGCGAGAAAAAGTCAGTTCGATCCGGCAGGCCGTGGGACTCATGGGGCAGCGCCCTCTGCGAAAATGGGTCTCACTGATGACTGTCAGCGAACTCAGCCGCGAAAAACCGCTGGTGCTGATGAACACGAGTTTGATACGAGGAAAGCTCTGTGAGGCTGTGGCCGAACGACTGTTCGAGGGAGCCACGGGCTCAGAGGGTTTCCTGGTTGGGATGTTCTCGCTGCTGGATGCAATTCTCGATCAGCCCATGGCTGGCGTGCTGAAGGAACTGACTCTTTCGGTATCTCTGCAGGACGCGCTGCTTCAGGTAGAATCACCCCTGCGAAACGTGCTCGACCTTGCAAAGGCGCTCGAAGAGGGAAATTGGCAACGGATCACTGATCTGGCTTCCTCCCTGCTGATCGATGAAGACGCTGTGTTTGCGGAGTACCAGCACGCAGTCGTATGGGCGAGTGAAGTTCTCAGCGGCCTGAGCTGAGTCAATTGTTGATCAGTCCCTGCACGACCGGAGCATCCTGACGCTGCGAAGGCAATACACTCACTCGAAATTCGTCCTCCCACGCTCGCGCGACAAACGGCGCAAGTCCGTAGCCAAAGGGTGAGTCTTCGGTGCAGGTGACATGCGGCGGATCACCGTAGATGTGCGCCGTGCTCATCTGTACCCACACTGCAGGGGGGTGTTCGACGTTGCGAACGGCCATACCGAGCGCGCGAGTTGCTTCCACTCGAGAACGCAGGATTTCATCCTGATGATCGGGGTTCTTAATGCAATCCACGCTGCGTCCCACCAGGTTGACCAACCCAAAGGCCTTTTCAAGTTCGTGACGCCAATCTCCCAGAGTTCGTCCATCCCAAGTCACATGCCGCCACGGTCCGTTCGATTTCGGTGGATTGCGGGATAGCAGCACGACCGACCATCCGGCGGTCGCCAGATGCAGAGCAAGACATCGTCCCAGGAAGCCGCTCCCTCCGGCGATCACAATTGAGCCGGCGTTTTGAATACCTGGCATTGATCAGACCTCAGAACAGCCATTGTCGACAATCCATGTCGATCATACCGCACGAACGCTTCAGAATTAACCGAGGCTTTTCGCACCGGCCGCGTGCGGAAAAACGGTTGAATCGGCCCTCCATCCTCCGCAATCTGGCATTGCCTAAGTACTACTTTAATGTGTTCATCGTGAAGTCATATGCGCAGTATAGAAATGGGCATTTGTCGTCTGAACTCTCGGAGGGCCGGCGATTCCGGACCAAAGGTCCACCCATTTCAATAGCCTGGGCCAAGCGACAGCGTCGGCCCAGGAAACAGACACCATGCAAACATTTCAGGCCCAACGGGCCGGCCATTCGGGGGGTGCTCGGGCTTGGGCGACTCTCATCGACTGGTTGGCCCGTTGGGCCGTGGTGATGGATTGACGGCCGTTGACCTGGCCCGACGCTGTGCTTGGGCCAGGCTATTAGATCGTTTGGGCCGGTTGGCCCGGAATCGCATTGTGGAGAGCAATGCAGAATTCGCAGGAATTCAGATACTCCGACGCAACGTTGGATCCCGATGCGCTGGGACAGAAGTGCCTCAGAAAATCCACGCGCACTTCATCTCACGATGAGCCCTTTAATGTCTTCGGTCACTCTGACCACCACGATCAACGCCATTGTGATAGGCAATTGAATCGCTTATCGCGCGCCGTCGAGCCAAACAGGTTGTGGCGGTGACTCAAGGGTTGTGGTTTGGCATCGCTGTTCCTATGAGGGATGCTCTAGCGCGACCCGGGCAGGTGCGAGCGCATGAACACGGCCATGTGCTCGATGGCCTCGCGGGATTCCGGAAGTCCCCTGATCTGGAACACATGGACCATCCCCGGCCAGACTTCGAGCTTCACCTGGATCCCGTCCGCAACAGCCTTCTTCGCCACCCGGACACTGTCGTCGCGGAGCATTTCGTGCTCGCCGACTTGAATCAGCAGCGGCGGAATGCCTCGGTAGTCGCCGAAGACGGGTGAAGCCAGCGGGTTGCGGGGATCCGTCTTCTCCAGATAGCGATCCCGAAACTCGGGCATGGTTCGAGCACTGATAATGGGATCGTGGACAGTCTTCAGGGACTCGCTCGCCAGCGTAAAATCTGTGGCCGCCGAAAGAGCGATTCCTCCCGCCGGAAGCGTCCGCTTGCGGTCTCGCAGCGCCAGCAGCGTTGCCAGAGTCAGGTTGCCACCCGCCGAATCCCCGGCAATGAATGTCGCCCTGGCAGGTCCTGGACCGGACGGTCCGTTCGCGATCAGCCAGTCGTGAGCGCTAATACAATCTTCGAGCCCGGCGGGAAAGCGATGCTCCGGCGCCAGTCGGTAGTCGGGGAGGAGCACGGCACAGCTGGCCGCCACTGAAATGTCGGCCGCCAGCGGGAGATAGTTTCCTCCCGATCCTGAGACCCAGCCGCCGCCGTGCAGATACAGGAGCCGCACGTCGGGATCCGCGCCAGGTGCCAGAACCCATTCACAGGGAACATCCCCGATCTTCAAGCGGATCAACCTGAGCCCTTCGATGTGGGGCTCGTTCCGTGTCCCCATGCCCGCCCGCAGCGCCTCCAGGTTGAAGTCCACTTTGCCGAACGGCGTGCCTTTCCTTAGTTTGTCCAGGTATTCGACGCCTTCAGGCGAGACCGCCTTCGGCTCATTCTCCGGGGCCACCGAGGGCGACGGAACATCGCCATCGTCCTCCTTGTGATTCGCCTGGGAGAGCTCTTGAGCAGTTTCCCCCTGTTCTGGCTGGTGGTCGTCAGCGGCATACGCGCTGACTGTAAGAACACCGACCAGCATCGCCATTCCGGCCAGTTTCTTCATCGCAAGCCTTCGACTGGGTAATGACTGACGCACGCCCCAAGCTGACCACGGCGGACGAAGTCCGCAGAATTGGTCACTTGGCAATCTTTTCGAGTCGGCATTTTACACCCACTTCCACAGTTTCCATAATGGATCGAACCCGAGTGAAATGAAACCCCAGCCGAACGCGCTAGCGTCGGGCCATTGTCCGGACGACGCTGAAGATCTCTGGCCCGTCCCGGCGCGCCGGGATCGGCTGATTTGATTCCGCAGGAAACTCGAACATGAACCGCCGTCACTTTCTGCAAGAGACTGCTGCCGCACTCACTGCGGCGGCATGGCCCTTTTCTTCGGCGCGAGCTGTGGTTGGTCGAGAACCACGCTATCGGTTGGCACTGGGACAATGGACGTTCAATCGAGCATTTCGGGGTGTCGAAGGTGTGACTCGGCGCGACTCGCTCGAGTTTCCGACGATGGCTGGTGAGCTGGGCTTTGAAGGCGTCGACTACAGCGGCATTTTGCTCGGCGAACATCACGCCGATCCGAAGTCGCTGGCCGAACTGAATCGTCGAGCGGCGGACGCGGGAGTGAACAACGTCCTGATCCTCGTGGACCTTCACGACGCACTGGGTGCTAAGGATGCTGCCGCTCGTCAGCTGAATGCGGAAAAATTCCGCCCATGGCTTGAAGCTGCAGCGACGCTGGGTTGCTTCGGCGTTCGAGTCAATCCGATCAGTGATGATTCACTGCCCGCGGATGAGCAGGCTCGCTTGCTGGCCGATGGGATTACTCGACTTCTGAAATTCAGCGTTCCGATGAAACTCGATGTCCTCATTGAGAATCACGGAGAGGGCCTTCGCACCGATGGAGCATGGCTGGCCTCGGTCGCGAAGCAGGTCGCGGACGTTCACTGCGGCACCTTGCCCGACTTCGGCAATTTCCAGAAGGACCGTGCCACCGGTGAATTCCACGATCGCTACGCCGGTGTCGCTGCGATGCTGCCATTTGCAAAATGCGTGTGTGCCAAGTCTCACGACTTCGACGTGAACGGCGACGAGTCGTACTCCGACTACGGAAAACTTCTGCGGCAGGTCGCAGATTCGGGCTTTCGAGGATGGATCGAAGTCGAATACGAAGGCCCCGGTCATTCTCCCGGAACCCCAACCCCTGAACGCAAGCCGGCCGAGCAGCTCTCCGAAACCGATGGCTGTCTCGCCACCAGGCGTCTTCTGGAAAAGCACCTGGGAGCCGACGTCGGAAAGAAGCAGTGAGCAGGCTTTCCGGCTGTTCCCACTACTGTTGGCCAGCCGCTCCGCCGGCTGGGATTACCGCGGGCTGATGGCCATTCCATCGGACCTATTGTGGAGAGAGGGCCGTTCTAAGTCGTCGTTACGGACGATCCTTGATTTGGGGCATATCCCGAGCCCAGCTGGCGTGCATCGCGTTGTGAATGTGAGGCAACATGCCCTGAGGCCACAGATCGGGATGCGGACGAAACAGAGTGCCATGGTCGCGACCCTCGACCAACAGGATTTCGGCGTCGGATTGCAGCGCGTCCAGGTCCGCCTTCATGAGCTTCAGAGCGCCCTCCAGGCGATATGTGTCGAGCGTGCCCATGTAGATATGCAACTTGCCGCGCAGCAATGGACCGAGCCGTTCCCAGTTGTTCTTGAGGGTCAGCGAGATATCGTACTTCCGCCAGGCCTCGGCTGTCTCTCGTTCGATCTTGCCCGTCTCGCGATCGAAGAGTTTCATCGGACGCCCGTCCGCGGCACGCGGACTGAACACGGCATCGAAACTGGCGAACTGACCGCCATAATCGCTTTTCGCATACTCCTCCTGGGCGTAGGTCTTGAGCATCATCACCCATTTCTCGCCTCGTCGCACCAACGGGATCTCGGTACCCTGAGGATCCACATAGGCGTTCTCGAAGCTGTACACATTGATGCCGGTGAAGTCGCGGAAGTCGACCGAGTCGGGCGCGGTGGACCACACGCCGCCGAAGAACTCGGGGTAGTTCACCTGCAACCACAAACTGCTCCAACCCCCGCTGGAGTGACCGGTGAGGAAACGGCCTTCGGGCTTCGCTGCCGCGCCGTATTTCGCTTCGAGTTGCGGGATGAACTCTTCGGTTAACGCCTGGCCCCATGGGCCGTTGTTCACGGAGTCGGCAAATTCGTGATGCCCCAGGGAAAACTGTGCGTTGAGGTACACATAGAGCAGTTTCGGATACTCGCGCTCACTCATGGCCGTGCGCAAACGGGTGCCAGCGTTCCAGGCTTCATGATGTGAGCCCCCGAAACCATGAATCGAATAGCACACCGGAGTATCACGTCGCGAAGCGTCATGGCCGGGCGGCAAGACCACGCCCGCCTGAATCTTCATCGGGCGCCCCCAGAACTCGGTCAACAACCTGCTTTCAATCTCGAATAGTTCAATGCCCTCGACATTGGCTGGCGCCGCGGCGCGAGTGGAGGATTCCTGCGCCGCAACCCAAGGGGTCCCGATGAGCAATCCTGAGAGCATTCCCCAGAATAAGCCACTTGACACCACGGCGAAACGCATTGTCGGACTCCCATTACCGGCCATCGCAAACACTTGATCACCCACGCCGCCATGTCGTGTGCAGCGACTTGTGAATTGGATCCTGGACATGCGATTAACGCAGAATGCCGGCAATCAGACGGCCATGAACATCGGTCAGTCGGTAGTCACGGCCCTGAGTTCGATAAGTGAGTCGAGTGTGGTCGATTCCCATCTGGTGCAGCAACGTCGCGTTCAGGTCATGCACATGGACCGGATCCCGCGCGATGTTGTAGCAGAAGTCATCGGTTTCACCGTGTACAATGCCTGGCTTGATGCCGCCGCCGGCCAGCCACATGGTGAAGCAGCGTCCGTGGTGGTCCCGGCCGTAGTTCGCGGGCTGCAGTTTTCCCTGGCTGTAGGTCGTTCGTCCGAATTCGCCGCCCCAGATGACAAGAGTCTCGTCGAGGAGACCTCGCTGCTTCAGATCGCGGATTAACGCAGCAGCCGGCTGATCGACGTCGCGGCACTGCAGCCGGATGTCACTGGGAAGATTGTAGTGCTGATCCCATCCTCGATGATAAAGCTGGATGAAGCGAACTCCGCGTTCAGCCATTCGACGCGCCAACAGACAGTGGCGGGCGAATGTGCCGGGCTGCTCTGACTGCGGTCCGTACAAAGCAAACGTGGACTCACTTTCGTCGTTCATCTCGGTGAGTTCGGGCACGGAACTCTGCATGCGGTATGCCATCTCGTACTGAGTGATCCGCGTCTCGATCTCCGGATCATGTTGCTCCGCCGCCTGGCGGGAATTCAATGCCGCAAGGACATCGAGCTGATCACGCCGTGTGGCGCCATCAATTCCCGGGGCGTTCGACAAATACAGCACCGGTTCGCCGCCCGCTCGAAATGCCACACCCTGATGGTTTGAGGGAAGAAAGCCCGAACCCCACAACCTTGCGTAGAGCGGATCAGCAGGACGTGCGGCGCTGCCTTTGGAAAGCAGGACCACGAAAGCCGGCAGATTGCTGTTTTCGCTGCCGAGGCCGTAGCTGGCCCAGGCTCCAAAGCTCGGACGACCGGGTTGCTGGTGTCCGGTCTGCAGCAACGTCACTGCCGGATCGTGATTGATCGCCTCGGTATGCATCGAACGGATGATGCAGAGGTCATCGACAATTCCTGAGGTCTCCGGGAGGATTTCGCTGACCCACGCTCCGGACTCACCATGCCGGGCGAAAGAAAACTGCGACGACGTGACCGGGAAGGATTCCTGACCGCTGGTCATTCCCGTCAATCGCTGATCGCCTCGAACTGAAGCCGGCAGTTCGTCACCATGCTGCCTGCGGAGTCCGGGTTTGTGATCGAACAAGTCGAGCTGTGACGGGCCGCCATGCATGAAGAGATAGATGATTCTTTTCGCCGTGGCGTCAATGTGTCCCGCGTGATTGCCGGCTGCCCTGCTCTTCAGCAGCGACGCCAGCGCCAGACTGCCAAGACTCAGGCCAGTCTGGCTGAGAAACTGTCTTCGATGAGCGGGGCAGTTCATCGGCGGGTGATCGCCTCATCAAGGTTGAGGACTGTATGCGCGACAACGGTCCAGGCTGCAAGCTCCTGCGCAGTGACATCGGCAGGCAACTCATTTCCACCTGTATGTAGGAGTGCGGTCGCAGCGGCCGGGTCGATCAGAAATCGCTCACGCTGACGGTTCAGCAGGCCGCGGAGCAACTGTGATTCGGTTTCATCCGATGGCCGCGAGAGGACTTGGCGAAACAGTTTCTGTAAGCGGACCGGATCGTCGCTGACCGGCTGCAGGGCATCAACGGCAAGGGCGCGAGCGGCTTCGACGTAGGTCGGATCGTTGAGCAGAATCAGGGACTGCAGCGGGGTGTTCGTGCGAGCTCGCTGAACTGTACATTTTTCGCGGGTCGTGCCGTCGAAAATCAGAAATGACGGCGGGGGAGCCTGGCGCTTCAGATAAGTGTAAAGGCTGCGCCGCCACAGTCCGTCACCGATGTCAGGGATGTAACTGTCTTCAGCGTTGTACGAAACCTCTTCCCATAGGCCTTCCGGCTGATATGGCTTGACGCTGGGGCCGCCGATCCGCGGTCGAAGCAGCCCGGACACGGTCAACGCCTGATCGCGAATCATTTCCGCCGACATCCGGAAACGCGGGCTTCGCGACAGCAGTCGATTCTGCGGATCAACCAGAATCGAACGGTCCGTCCGGAATCCGGAATTCTGCCGGTACGTTCGCGACGTCACGATCAGCCGCAGCATCGCTTTGAGGTCCCAACCGCTTTCCCGAAATGTCACGGCCAGCCAGTCGAGCAGTTCCGGATGGGATGGCGGTTCTCCTTGAGTCCCGAAATCGTTCATCGTTCGCACCAGACCGTCGCCAAAGCACTGTTTCCAGAGCCGATTCACGGCCACTCGGGCAGTGAGCGGATTGTCGTTCGACACCAGCCACTTTGCAAAACCCAGGCGATTCCGCGGTGCATCGCCGGGCCATGCCGCCAGTTCTGATGGAACACCAGGCTGAACGGCATCAGCCGGCTGATCGTATTGGCCTCGAGTCAGGACGTGAGTTGTCCGCGGCTGCTGCATTTCTTCCATCACAAGTGCTGTCGGAATGGAATCGCGAAACGCTTTTTCGGACTGTTGAGTCCGATGCACGTTTTTGCGGGCTTCGCGAACTTTCATGCCTGCCAGATGTTCGGCGTAGTCGTCGAGCAGCGTTTCAGAATCCGTCCCGTTGCGTGATGCCGGCGGAGTTTCCACGATGCCACGGATTCGTTCGGCACGAAACCAGTCGGCGACTTCCTGATCGTTCAGCGATCGCTGCAGGATTCGCAGCTCGTCCAGCAATCCGTAATACCCCAGCCCGGAATCGCGTCGACCGATCAGCAGCGGTTGTGCATTCGCGATACTGCCGGTCAGTGAATCACGATGCACGGTTACGCTGGCCGGGACACCATCGACAAATATCCGGACGCCCGGCGACGTCCTGGAACCGTCGCAGCAGGCGACAAAATGATGCCATTGGCTGCCGGCGACAGCAGTCTGCGTTGAAATCTCAATCGCGCTGACGCCCCAGCGCTCGACCAGATTGACCGACAGACGTCCCTTCTGCCAGATGAACTCAAAGCCCTGCCGATTTCCCTCTGGTTCAATCTTTGACAACGGGCTGCTCAAAGAACCGTCCGGCATTACCCAGAAACCGATGCTCCAGGGAGAATCGGGATCAAAGTCAGGGAGTGTTGTGACTGCGTGCTGAGTCGCATCAAACTTCGCCGCCATTCCGCGGATGCCGGTCTGAAAGGCCAGCGTTGTGCCGACTCGCTGTGTGCCCTGATTCAGTGGATCGCTGAACGCTTCGTGAAGAACGAGAGTTTCCGTGGGCGCTCCCGGAAGCGTCCGGAGTGCATCGGCTTCCCAAACGGCGATGTCTGCGTTCAGTTGTGTCCGCATCGTCTCAAACGTCCGCATCGCCTCCGTTGAGGCTGCAGTCAGTGCAGCCAACTGCTGATCCTGATCCGGTGTCGTAACGGTCATCAGCGGCGGCGGGTCGTTCGTAACAATCAGGCCGGTTTCAGGCACATTGTTGAAGAACGCAAACAGCTGATAGAACTCATGCTGCGAAATCGGGTCGTACTTATGATCATGGCACTGCGCACAGCCCGCGGTGAGACCCATCCAGGTCGTCATGGTCGTGTCGACGCGGTCAACGACATACTCGGTGCGAAACTCTTCGTCGATGATTCCGGTTTCGTTGTTGGCCACGTGATTGCGATTGAATCCTGTCGCGATCCTCTGCGGAATGGTCGCATCCGGCAGGAGATCGCCGGCGATCTGTTCGATCGTAAACTGATCATACGGAACGTTGCTGTTGAACGCATTGATGACCCAGTCTCGCCACAGCCACATTTGACGGGGCTTGTCACTGAAGTAGCCGTTCGTGTCGGCATAGCGAGCAGCATCAAGCCAGTCGACTGCCATTCGTTCGCCGAAATGCGGTGACGACAGCAATCGATCCACCGACTGTTCATAGGATTCCTCCGTCCGGTCCAGGTCGTCCATGGACGGCGGCAATCCGGTCAGATCGAAACTCAGACGACGCAACAACGTTTCGCGAGATGCTTCCGGCGAAAAGTTGATCCCCTGCGCTGTCAATTTCGCGGCCACGAACGCATCCACAGGATTGGACACACCTTTGATCTCCGGCACTACCGCCCTGGATGGTGGCTCAAATGCCCAGTGCCGCTGATATTCGGCTCCCTGAGCGATCCAGTTGCGAAGGGTTTCAATCTGCCGTCCGGAAAGCGGCTTGTTGAATGCCGCCGGCGGCATTCGCAGGTCTACCTCACTTGCTGTGATTCTCGTGAACAACTCACTCCTGCCAGGATCGTGTGGAACAACAGCCACGGCACCGGATCCGACAGCTGTCAACACCTGAGATCGAACATCCAGCCGCAGTCCGGCCTTTCGGGCTGCCTCGTCCGGACCGTGACACTGCCAGCAGTGCTCCGCCAGAATCGGCCGCACGTCCCGATTGAAACTCAGTGCTTCGTCCGCCGATGATGGATGGGCGAACACGAATGCCGTCAGGATAATCAACCCGATTCTCAAGCAGTCACCACGTAACACGGCACACCCGCAAATCGAAAACGCGAATCTCGAAATCCGACAGAACGGGCCAGACTCTACCGAATTCAAGTGTGGTTCCAAAATGGGTGAAGCGGAACTCGTGAGAGTTCCGGCCTGAAGTCTCACGACTTCAGCTACACTTTCGCGACTTCAGTATCGTCATTGCCGCCAGACCCAGACGGGAACAAAGCCGTTCCCACGGCAAGGTCATGATCCGGCAAGTTTTGCCGGTAATTTCCGGGACGCCACGATAAGTGCCATGACGGTTCAGTCAATGCCGCAGGATGGAGAATCTGCCGCGACAGGCATTCAGTCAACCCGTGTAGTGGTATTCAGGACATCTTTCGATGATGCCGCTGCGGCGCTCATCATCAGCGTTTTCAGCTCAGCCGTGTCATCCAGGTTTGGAGGAACACCTATGCAACACATGACTTCTTCGTCAACGCGGGTGGCGTGCGGGCTGGTGACCTTGCTTTGCGCAGGTTGCGTCTCCGGTCCGAGAACTTTTCACGCGAATGCCGACAAGGCCGACAAGGCCGAAATGGTGCTGTGCAGCAGTGAAGAAGGATGTACATCGACGGTCGGGATCGTGCAGGGCCGACCGAACATGCTGATCGATGGAGCGGGATGGGTTCTGGGGATCCCGCGCAAACTGATTCTCTGGAATCGACGAGTCGACAATCACGACGTTGAGCCGGAGACAGTGTCCGATGTGGCGACTTTTGCAGAGGCCCATCAATTGCAGGATGTCTGCATTCGAGTCAACCAGTATGCACCGCTCGACGAATGGGACAGACTGCAGGCAAACAAGCGAGTCAGCCCGGGCTGGCGGTATACGCTGGGAACGCTGAGCCTTGTCAGTTACACACTCCTGCCCGGACGACTGTTTGGCGGTGATCAGTACAATCCTTACACGGACAGTGTCTACGTTTACTCCGATGTGCCGGCTCTGGCGATGGAAGCGACGGCCTATGCCGCAGATGTGCGAGGCCGCCAGTATCCGGGCACCTACGCGGCGGTCAACCAGCTGCAGTTCGTGTCCATCTGGCATGAAACGGTCAACACCCAGGATACGCTGGCGTACCTGAGATCAAACGGAACAGTTGAGCAGCAGAAAGAAGGCCTGAAGGTCTTGTATCCGAACTACGGAGCATCAGTCGGCAGTGCCATCGGCGGAGGGGCCGGTGTCCAACTGGCTTTGGCTGTGGTGGGTCATGTTTCCGGCCGTGTTGAAGCGTCAAGACTGCCGACCGCAGATACCGACACCGCCTTGATGGAAGTCCAGGAAAGGGACGGCGTCGGCTCGATCCGCCTGGTCAGTTCTGACAGAGACCACGAAGTTCTGCCGTGATCTCAGTGGTGACCCGGGCGGATGGCTGATATCCTCAGCCGTGGTTGAAGACGTCTGATTGTGTTTCCGGAGACAGTTCGGTGAAGCTGCGAAGTCTGGCTGGTGCCTTGGCGATACTTGCTGTGATGCCGCATTCGTTTGCTCACGAAGGCCATGGACATCCGGAACATCCGCAGGGAATTCTGCACTATGTGATGAACCCGACACATGCGCTGCCGGTCGTTCTGTGCCTTACCGGAATAATGCTCGCCGCATGGACCGGACAAAGGACGCTCCGCAGACGTTCGCGGGACAACCAGTCGCGCTGAGCGTCTCCGTTGCAACCGCTGCAATCACTGACGGTTGCACGGGCTGCAACGTCTTTGGCCGGATGGTCGGCCGTCCGGACATTCGTCAAGTAAACCACAGCCCGCACAGCATGGCCGGATCACCCGGTTTCATTAATCAGAGTCCCTGCACCGGGCAGTCTGCGGTGTAGCGTTTCGGCAACAGTCGCCCGCGAATGACGTTTCACCGGTTGTCGTCACCGGTCCACTCAGTTTGCGAAACTACTTCCGTGACACCGCCTCTGAATACTCTCACCCGACGTGCCGCCGGTAATCCGCAAGTTGCTGGAGCCATGAGTGTTCTCAGGAATGAGTGCGGGCCGCGTCGGCGGGTCGCGAATCCTCGAGCCGCAGTGATCGTGCTGGCCGTTACCGCTGCGGCCGTCGTCGGCATGCGACAACTGCATGACCGGTGGTCCGAAAAGACGCAGGAATCCCTTCGAGCCGCGGCATTTGAGGCTGTCAGGAACGGGGACACGCTGGCCGCTCGGGGAAAGTTGACTCAGTACCTTGCCATGAAGCCGCGTGATCTGGAAGCGCAAGAAAAGCTCTCGTGGCTGCTCTCTGAACAGATCAAATCCCGTGCGGCACTGCAACAGGCGTTCCGCCTGAACGAAGACCTTCTGAGAAGCAACATCCCGCAGGACCAGTTGCGACTGCGACAGGCTCGTGTCGCTGTTGAGCTGGATCTGATGTCAGATGCAGAGGCGCATCTGAAACTGCTGCGGACATCGATGGCGGACAACTCCGAGGTCTGGTTCCTGAGCAGTCGCACAGCCCATGCTCGTCGCGATCCAGATGGAGCTGTCGCCTGCCTGAAAAAGAGCATCCGCTGCGCTGCTCCGCAGCCGGGAGTGTTCGTCGAACTCGCGAGGCTCGCGACCGAATCGACAGCTCCGGAGTATCAGCCGGAACTACATCCCGCACATCGCCGCCGATACGCAAACGCTGCTCTTCGACGCGCTCGTGAAGTACGACACCGCAACGGGCCG
>JANNGQ010000793.1:0-3084 GCA_031403975.1 Planctomycetota bacterium | reverse complement strand
AGCGCCCGTCAGTTCGCTTTCGGTCAGGATAGATCACGGCCGCATCTGTGACATCGTCCAGTGTAACATCATGCAGGACCACGGGGACCCCATCGCTGCTCAACACACAATCCTGTTCAATGTAATCCGCCTGCATCGCATGCGCCATCGCGGCAGATTCGGTCGTGTGTTCCGGGAGGTATCCGGAGGCACCTCGATGCGCAATCACGATCGGCGCAGGGGACGATTGATCCACAAACGTAACTCCCGAAGGGGCCTCATCGCAGGACTGACCGGTGCGACCGAGACAAAACAGTGCGGTCAGGATCCCGGCAGTCAGGTGAATCTGAATGAACGGGAGCGGCGCTCCCGGGATCAAGACTGGCATGCTGAGTTTCCTGTGTGTCCGGTGGTTCGCCCGGATCGAGCGCAGGGACGCAATGGACGCAATGGGCGCAGCATAGCCGAGCCGATCACTTCGGTGCAGTCGGTCCCGGGATCTTAACTTCAGCCGAATGCGCTAGCGTCGGGCGTTTGCCCGTGAAACGCTGGTGATTTCCGGCCATCTCACAGCAGGATCTCGCTGATGTTGCTGAAGATCACAAAGTCCGCGTCGTCCGGAACGACATCAAACGTGGCAGTCAGACCGGACGCCGTCGACGCAGCGTTCGTCTTCAGAGTCAGCGATGTGTTGGACTGGATCGACTGCACAAAGAACAGCTTGCTTCCGATCCGCAATGAATCACCGACCTGCAACTGCGATGTAAACAGTGTCCCTGTCCCCGTAACGACGGCGCTTCCGACCGTTGTAGCAACGGTTCCGGTCAGTACAGTGTTCGCCGGATTGAAGTTCAGCAGAGGCACTTCGTTCAGCGCGGATGTTCCGTAGATGGAATTCAGGTTTCGACTGGTCAGATTGTTGATCGAATCAACCACTGTCATTCCGGTTCCGATGACCCGTCCGAACACGGTGTGCTGCGCGGCATCCAGATTTGAATTATTCCCCGTGCTCACGAACCACTGGCTGGTGCCGCTGTTGGGCTGACCGCCCAGCTGAGCCATCGACAAGGTGCCTCGCACGTTGGAATTCGAAGCATTGAATTCGTTCTGAATCGCGGCGTTGGTCGTGACGCTCTGCACGTCGCCCCCGGACACCGTGAATCCTCCTCCCTGAATGACAAAATCGTCATCGCTGCGATGCACGATCAGATTGTCGTAGGCGGCGGAGTCGGCGTATGTCTGGAAATTCGCCACGGTGATCGGCGCCGCAGTGTCCAGCAGTTCCACGTCATAGGAACCGACGTTGGTCGTGAAGTGATACACAGTTCCGACCGCCAGGTGAGCAGCCACAGCCTGATCGGCAGAATTTTCTGCGAGTACCGATTTCACCACGATGGAGTTCTCACCGCGATTCGTCACGGTGTTCGTCAGAGTCACGTCCACAGCATACGAGCCGTCTCCGGCAGCCGTCGTCGAAGCGTCGTCGTACTGGCCGTCTCCGTCACTGTCGACCGTCACTGCCGCACCCGCGGAAGTGACACCTGTGATGTGAAACGCGGCGTTACGAGTGATGACCGTACCGTTTGACTGAACGAACGTATTTGTCGAAATGTCGGTTGTCAGCGACAGAGTGTCGTTGTCAGTAATCGTCAGATTCGCGAGTGCGTCGATGATGCCCGGGCTTGTGGCCTCAATCGTGACCACTGCATTTCCTGCAATCACCGAGCCGTTAACCACGTTCAGCGGAACGTTGGCGCTCGTCTGACCTGCCAGGATCACGACCGAACTCGGTCCTGTGAGGTTTGCAGTGCTGGAATACAGAATTGCCACCGTGCGGTCGACGACAGATGTCTGATTCAGGGAAACCACTCCCACAACAGCACCGACTGTTTCGCTGACGGTTGAATTCGGCAACGACAGTGTGAACGCCGCAGCATCATCCTCGGTAATTGTCAGAGTCGTGCTGCCTTGCGCGAACCCGGCAGCCGTGACGGTGATTGTTACCTGCAGATTTCCATCGACAGTTGTGTTATTGATCGTCGAGACATTTGTCGCGATGCTGGACTGACCGGCAGGAATGGTGATCGCGAGTGGAGCCGTCAGCCGCGTCGAATTCGATAATCCGATCGTCACGGAAAGCGCTGTAGAGGTATCGTTCGTGTTTCGGGACACGGTCATGACCGCCGCATTGGTTCCCGCGGCTTCCGAAACGGAACCCGGAACGACCGTCACTGCGAGCGTTGCAACTTCATCGTCGACAATCGTGAGGTTCGTGACGCCGGTCACAAAGCCGGCAGCACTGGCGTTGATCGCCACCTGCTGGTTTCCGGTGATGAACGTGTTGTTAACAGTCGACAGATTTGCCGTGGCACTCGCCTGGCCGGCCGGGATCGTGATCGTGGTTGGTGGCGACAAAAGCGGTACTCCATTGGAATACCCGATGCTGACGACCAGCGCCAGTGTGGTGTCGGCTGTATTGCGGGATACTGTCAGCACTGACGCATTCGTGCCGACGGCTTCGGATACTGACGCCGGACTGACCGATGCCGTGATCGTTGCACTGTCATTATCTGTGACCGTGACTGTTGCCGTTCCGTTCGACAGCCCGGTGGCCGATCCCGTCACGGTTACCACGGCCGATCCGTCAACAACCGTGTTGTTCACCGCCGCTCCCACAAACGTCGCTGATGCGGAGTTGGCGGGAATCGTCACGGTGCTGCCTGTGGTCAATCGACCGGGTGTTCCGGATACCAGGTTCACCGTCAGTGCCTGCGAAAGATCTGTCGTATTCCGGGACACTGTGAATGTCACCGCGGAGGCTCCGGCAATCTCGGCCACCGTGGCCGGTGCGGGAGTTATCGTCAAGGCGGCGACATCGTTGTTTGTGACGCTCAAAGTATCCGTTCCGGACGTCAGCCCCGTGGCAGCGGCCGTAATCGTCACGACTGCATCCACTTCAGACGTTGTGTTGTCCACGGCTGTGATATTGACCGTAACAGACGTCTGCCCGATGGGAATGGTAACGGTTGCCGGAACTGTTGCTTTCGATGTGTTGGATGATGTCAAAGTCACTTCCAGAGCGGCCGCTGTTGATCCGCTGCGAGT
>JANNGQ010000792.1:0-1874 GCA_031403975.1 Planctomycetota bacterium | reverse complement strand
CGCAAGAGTTGATCAGTTCTCTGCGTCACCGTGGAAAGGTATCGGACCTTGAGTCATCCAGACGAACCGCTGCAGTGTCCGTGATCCGGACACTGCAGTTTTCGTTTGTGGAATTCACATCAAACCATTTTCTATTGTCCGTCGGAAAAAGGGCAGTCGGAAACGGTCTCACTGATGATCTGACGCACTGCGACCCGGTCAACAGTGGACAAATGCGCAAACGTCTTAGACTCGTCCCGACCGCAAAGAATGTCATCCAGACGCTGCCAGATTCTGGTCTTCACACTCGGAGGCAACTGGCGGAACTCCACCGCGATTGTGCGCGTCGACGCACTCTTCAGTGCGGCTTTGGCACATTGTTCCGCACGAGCAAACAGTGGAATGCAACCTCATTGTTGTGACGCGCAGCACCAACGAGGCTATTTGCAACAGGCCGACCAATTGCGCCCCGGCCTGACGGAACTGCATGAAGCACTGAAGCACGAGCCCTTGTAACTTCCGATCGCCGTGAGGCCGGTAGACCTCTGCGCGCGACAGGACAAAATCTCCCCGACACGATACAACTGAGTAGCCGTGAGGCATTCCTCGGAGGTCTGCCTGGCTTTGAAGCGTATCTCTTCACCGTCACTATGCCGTCACGGTCGGAAATTCTGGAGGGACAATGGCAGCTTACCGTGATTACACGTTCCTCGGCATGACTCAAAGCCTGTGTCCGGACTGTCTGGCTCTTGTCCCGGCAAAGATTATTTCGCGGTTTGAGCGGATCTATTTCCGCAAGACATGCCCGATACATGGAGTCCGCGAGGATTTCGTCTGCAGCGACGCACGCTGGTTCGACCGCACTGATTACAGCCTGCCCGGCAAAGTACCGGAGTCGTTCGGGATCGAACCGGATCGCGGCTGTCCGTATGACTGCGGTCTGTGTACCGAACACGAACAGCACACCTGCATTGGTCTGCTCGAAATCAACTCCGCCTGCAACCTCGAATGCCCGATGTGCTTCGCGGTCAGCGGACCTGGAGGCCGTCACTTGTCTCTCGACGAGAGTATCGCCGCGATCGACCGGCTCGTCGAAGTCGAAGGCCAGCCGGAGATCCTGCAGCTTTCCGGTGGCGAACCAACGATTCATCCGCAGTTCGAGGAAATCCATCGCTACGCCTGCGATCAGCCGATCGACATCGTGATGATCAACACCAACGGCATCCGCCTGGCTCGTGAACGGAAGTTTCTGGAAGCCATCGCCGAGCAAAAGCACCGCACGGAAATCTATCTGCAGTTCGACACGTTTGAGGACGCCGGCTACCGGGTTCTGCGAGGTGCATCGCTCGTGGAAACGAAACTTCGGGCGATCGAGCAGCTGGGCGACGTCGGGCTGAACACGATTCTCGTCTGCACGGTTCAGCCAGGAATCAATGATCACGAAATCGGGAAACTTGTGCAGTTCGGCATTGAACGCCCGTGGATCACTGGTGTCAGCTTTCAGCCCGCGACGTATTCGGGCCGAACTGTGCTGCCGGAGACGCTTGAAAGCCGCATCACGTTTCCCGACGTGATCAAAGCTGTCGCCTCGCAGACAAACTCGTGGAAGGAAACGGACTTCGCGCCTCTGCCATGTGCACATCCCAACGGACACACTCTGTCGTATGCGTACAGGTCCGAAAACCGAATCACTCCGCTGGCTCGCTTTGTGGATCTCGATAAGCACCTCGATCTGCTGTCCGGACGCATCACGTTCAACCGGTCAAGGGCCAAAGAACTGATCGCGAAGTATCTGTCCCGCCAGGCCTGCGGAGGCGGTGATTGCGGCTGCGGGGAGGTGAATCTCAAATCCACCTCCGGACTTCTGAACGGCTCGTCGTCGCCGATGCCATCGA
>JANNGQ010000791.1:0-2766 GCA_031403975.1 Planctomycetota bacterium | reverse complement strand
GCCACCATGCGGTCGAGACGTCGATGCGGATCTCATTGGAGTGCAAAAAGGCGGGACGCAAGTTGCCTCGCCTGGTCATGTGGACCACCGACCCCGACCCGGTCCTGTGCAAGGGACTCCGATCCGCGTTCATCACATCTTGGTAAGGGACGCAAGCGCGACCTACGCACGTCGCCTCCCTATCGACGTCGCGCTCAACGGTGCGACATGGTCGCTTCCCATCGGTCACCGGCATCTCCCGTCCGATATCCCCCACGTCACCTACGGGGAGGCCTGCTTCTCGGCCAAGCGCACCGCGGCCAGAACTCGGCGCGCCATCGACACCGCGGAGAAGACCCACCGGACCGCCGAGAATCTCTTGGTCCCCAGCCGGGATCCCGGATGGTCGACCGCTTCGGTTGCGATGGATGATCCTGTTCGCATCTCGCTCCTGTTCGAAGCGCTGGCTGGCCCGAGACGTGAGATCCGATGACATGCCGACTACGACCACCGCCACCAGACCCCACCGCACCATCGAGTCTCGAAGCAGACGACTCTCTGGGCGCCCCGCGTGACGCGATCGTCGAGATTGAACGACACAGTGTCACCGTGGCGGGTGTCGGCAATCTGCGGCCTCGGCATCCTCATGGGTTTGAGCTGATTCGCAGGCGAGTCAGTCCGTGCTGATCAGTCAGCTTCAGCCGGGAGATTAGCGAGAGGCCGATCCACCGGGCAATCAACTCCGCAGTTGTATTCGCAATGGGGAGTATGAAGCAGTCTTCCCGCGGAAACACCCACCGTTTGTTTTCAAAGCTGGCGGTGATTTCGCGGTCGTCGCTCGAAGTCCCGATGCGGATCAGCGGATGACAGGCAGGAAGCAGGACTCGATGATCCAGTTCCTGCACAAGCACCTGCAGTCCGTCCCGTAGAGCGGTGAAGTCGAAGACATAGTGGTTGTCGTCCAGCGGACCTTCAATGGCCGCTTCGACGCGCCAATTGTGCCCGTGAATTCGCTCGCAGACCGTCCCGTTGAATGTAATGAAATGAGCTGCGCTGAAGACCAGTGAGTCTTTCGTGACTCGAATGCCGTAGGTGTCGGATATCCGTTCTGTCATGAATCACTGACTCTCTGATGCGCGCCCTCAGGCAGCCAGTTGCCCGCCCCAACCATTCGTCCCTCGCGGAGTGCGGCAAACAGGATCGCGGCGACCAGGTCCGCCGTCGTGCCGGGATTCCGCCGATTGGAATCGTGCCGGAGGAAGGCATCGAATTCCGCAAACCGGCGGGTGGAATACTGCCCGATCGGCCAGCCGTTGTCGAGTACTTCGCTCGCCTTGAGCCGTACCGTATTCGACATTTGCTGACCACACTTGCGTGCAATCAGGCTGTCTCCGAACTCCGCCATCAGCCGCAACGCGAGCCATGCAATCTGTTGTGGCTGCGATTCTGCATGCTCAGCAGCTTCGTCCAGCCATCGGACACCGTTCTTCAGCACGTCTTCAAAGCTGTTCGCATATTGCCGGGCAATCATGTCGCGATCCGACGCCAGTCGCATGCACTCCACAAGATTCAGCGTCGGTTCACTATTGAGATCCTGCTCAGTCGAATCGCCAATTCCGCCAGGTTGTGCGAGTCGGATCGCCTGATAAACAATCCGGCTGTCGCTTACGACGGCAGCGTTCAGAACCTCATCGATGCCATCATTGAGCGTCCGCCCTTCGTGTACAGCCGCCAGTGGAGCAATCAGCAGGATGATACCGAGATTAGTGTTGTGATTTACAACCGCACGAGTCGCCTGCACAGCCTTCAGAATTGTCACGCCAAGCGGTCGTGTTCCCGCCACGGCCAGCTCCGGCGCAATCGCGCAGGCCGAATCCATAAAATCGCGAACGGAGGCATCGGCGAAGTCACGGCCTGGTGAGACGTTTCCCGGCTTGGGGCTCAGCACTTCCATCATGCAGGCGGCTTCGACCCAGCGGCCGGTCTGAGATTGCCGACTGTTCACTCAGAGCTCCCTTTGCAGACCACAAAATTGTCGCAGTGCCGGGGCCCGACTACGCCGAGGGAAACATGGAAGGAGGAAATCGCCGCGTCGCGTCGAATGTCGACAGTACGAACGGCTTCCGCCAGACGCTTGCTCATCGTGCTGTCCCCGCGACTCGACCGACTCCAAACTGATCACCGGTGCGAACGATTTTGCTGTTTTGAACCTGGATCTCCACCATCTTTTCACTCATTACTGCCTTCCCGGTTTCATCTTTCAGAGTCGTGATGATCGTCTTTGAGTCCACATCAATGATATCGCCGGTGGATGGCCAGGCGAGTGTTCCGTCAATTGAAAATGTGATCCAGCCAGGCTCGTCGCGGACTTTGATGCTGCTCGACTGTTTTGGAGGCATCATGGTTGCGTCGAAGACATGGAGATGCTGATTGTGGCCGTCGGTGAGCCATAGTTCCTTCTCATCCGGAGTCAGCCCGATTCCGTGACTTGGACAGCCATGTCGTTTCACGGGCCCGGGCTGGAATCCCTCAACAACCACTCGATGCAGCTTTTTCCCTGAAGTAATATCGCCGACTTCGAAGCCAAGCAGTTCGTTGATGTTCACGAAGCAAAGCGTCTGTTGCCCGTTTACAGTGAAGGGGCGGATCGGTGTGCTGAACGGCCCGACAGTCTTCGCAATCGTGTGTGTCTTCGTCTCAGCCACCGTCAGCAGAGGCGACCGCAGTCCGGCAAGATAACAGAACCTTCCGTCCAGCCCGTACACCGTATTGTGTGCCCCCGAATCC
>JANNGQ010000790.1:0-10156 GCA_031403975.1 Planctomycetota bacterium | reverse complement strand
CTGATGCCTCGGCCAGGCCAGGGGATGAAGGTTGAGCACAACGGTCGCCTGACGCGCAGCTTCCGCATCCGGAAACATGGAATCCAGAGGAATCCCGGAGCCGTGGAGCTGCTGAAAATCGACTGCGGGAGAAATCGCCGCGACGACCGGAAACTTTGACGCATAACGATACGCCAGCTGCAATACTCCCTGGCCTCCCATGCTGACTCCCAACAGCGCGATGCAGGGCGGCGCGACGGCGAATCGATTTCCGATGAACGGTACAAGGGACTCCATCAGCCATTTCTGAGGTGTGACCTCCGGATGAAACTCCGGGCACACGACGTCCAGCCACCAGCCGCGACCGCCGTCCGGACAAATCACCGCCAACCGATGCTCGTTGAACAGCCGGCTGAAGACAAGGTTCTGATTCAGCAGCACCTGACCGTGTCCATGCAGAAACAACACCGCCGCCTGCGGAGGCTCATCAGACAGCGGCGAGAACACTTCGACCCGGCGACCGTCCACCGACTCCGATGACCATCGGGCAAGGATCGCAGAATCGGCGACAGCCGGTGTCCCGGTCGCAGGTGAACCTGCTTCCGGATTTCCGGCGAACACCCGCTTCAGTTTCTTGAACATTGTAAGACTTCAGAATGCGCAGCCTGAGACGAACTTGAGAATAATCGTACCATAGAGCGGTTCCAGAATCGGTGTAGCGGAACTCGTGAGAGTTCCGGCCTGAAGTCTGCACGACTTCAGCTACACTTTTGCTCGAATTGAGATTTGCTGTCGGCTAGACTCGCAATGGAAACCGGAACCGCCGTAACAGAGAGCTGTCTTCAATGTCCGCGCACCGTCCATCTGATGAGCCGAACGGCACACCGCCGGATGATGAGTCACCGACCGGTTCTACCAGCGGGATGTTGCTCAGCCGCCTGCTGTACGGTTTGTCTCTTCCGGAACGACTGGCTCGAAGCGCAGTGGGAGTGACGGCCGGAACAGCGAAAGAAATCGTTCAATTCGTGGTCCCGCAGGCGTTTCAGGATTCGAAAAGTTACGAGGTGATGATCCGCAATTCTCTGAGCTTCTTACTGTCGAATGTCGGTACGGTTTCCGATGCATCGCCTGAAAATGATCCTTCAGCCGTGCTGCAATCCCATTCCTCGACCGAAGGGACCGCGCCCACAGCTCCGCCCGACCCTGCGGGTGGCAATCCAGGTCGGTTTATCGCCCGGAAAGCCGTCGGGAACTTTATCGACATCGCCGGACTGGCGACGCTGCATGTCTCGCCATTGTGGATTCTGGCCATCGTGAGTGACGCTGCCTACGGAACGAAGACCTATGTGAAAGAGCTTGCCGAAGAACTGCAGAAACAGGGACTGATTGATGACAGTTCCACGATCCACAAAGTGGATGACCTCTTTGGGGCAGTCAGAGAGGCCAGCGGAAAGGCAGCCAGCACTTTCGATCAGCCACCACTGTCGCTTGAGGAGTTGAAGGCCAGCTTAGAGCAGACTCGCAAGGCCCTGAACGAAGTGGATCCAAGGCAGATGATTCCCGAGGCGGAAATCAGCCGTCTCTGGAATGGCATGCGGGAAATGGCTCAGCGCGAAGACGTCAGTCTGCTGGGTGTTTCCGGTGCGGTCGCGATGCAGACGCTGGAATCCATTAAGGGCGTTTCTCAGGGGACCTTGACCGGCCTGTTCGTCGCGGGCAAGATCGTCAACCGCAATATCTTCGGCCATTATGTGCAGTCGCTGTCCACAATCCGTGAGACGGGTCTCTGGACATCCGTGAAGTCCACATATGAGCCGTACCTCGACACAGCATGGGGCAATTTCACGTCGTCAAGAAAGACATGGACCGAGCAGGTTCTGAATCCGGGTCATCTGAAAAGCGCATGGACGACTGTCACAGGATGGTTCCGGCGAGACAAGTAGCAGATTCCGCGTAACACCTTAATTTTCTGGTCGCGGACGTCGTGAGACTTCCCGTCTTCCGAACTCTCACGAGTCCGGCTACCGCCCTTTCTTTTCTGCGATCCTGTCCTGGCAGGAATTCAGCAGAAAACCACCGCGTCGCTTGGCGACCGGGCCGTTCGACAGGACAATGGTGATCATCTGTTGGTGGCGCAGGGCGACGGACCTTCGATTTTTCGTGGTGTCTTCATTATTCCCGCACAAGTCTGCGCAGAATTCCGGATCGCTGGCAGTTTCCCGCAGCCAGCAATGATGCGTTCTGTTTTCTTTCGGATCTTTGCCTGGGAGATGTCCTCATGAGAATCAAACATCGGGGATTCACGCTGATTGAGTTGCTGGTTGTGATTGCGATTATCGCAATCTTGATTGCCTTGCTGCTGCCGGCCGTCCAACAGGCTCGCGAGGCTGCCCGAAGGACTCAATGCAAAAACAATCTGAAGCAGCTTGGGTTGGCACTGCACAACTACCATGACACCCTCAACCGTTTCCCGTTTGGATTTGATGAGCGGGAAACACTCTGGACAGCCATGATTCTGCCACAGATTGAGCAATCGAATCTGTATGCAACGTTGATCTGGCAGGAAGGAACAGTCGGGAACTGGAACTTCGATGGCTCGCCCAACGAAAAAGCCTGTGCCACGATCATCCAGGGATTTCGTTGCCCTTCCATGCCGCTTGAGCCTCGCAACAATGAGGATATCCCGGGGCGCGTACCGGTCAGCTACCGAGGTGTGGCCGGCGCTCTGATTTCTTCTGACGATATTTCGACACGTCCGGCTCCGTACAACACGGCTGCACATCGAGCTCTCGAAGAGGCAAACCTCGACGGGATGTTCTTCGGTTGCAGCAGCATCAGGATGCGTGATATCACTGACGGAACCTCCAACACGATCATGGTGGGTGAGTCGCGGACCTCGGTTTATTCCAAGGACGGTCAGCAGATGGATTATTGGCAGTTTGGCTGCCCGCAGTCCGGGGGCTGGGTGCTGGGTGGAGTCGGCGGTACCGAATATTCGGAAGGTCTTGGCTCGGCAGTTGTGAAGATCAACGCCAACCTCGATCTCACGATGAACGGTGTTCTGATGGAGATGGCCTTTGGCAGCTACCATATCGGCGGAGCCCAGTTTGCTCTGGCTGACGGATCGGCTCGGTTCATTTCGGAAAATGTCGACCAGCGGCTCTATGAAGCTCTTGCGACGCGAGGCAATGGCGAAGTGATCGGCGAATACTGATCGGCGGTTGTGCTGAATGGATCGAACCGGCAGCCGTCACAGGCGAATGTGTCGGAGCCATTTTTTTTGATTCCTGAAGACTGCAGGAGAATCGTCAATCACGTGAGAAACCTCATCAATCAACTTGGCCGCTCATGGGCATGGGTGCCATTGCTCGTTGCGGGATGCAGCGCAACCAATCAGATCGATTACAGCAATGTGGATCTCGTTTCGGTGAGTGGTAGCGTTACCCTGGACGGCAATCCGCTGGCATCTGCTGTGATCACGTTTGAAAACCCGGAGAACGGCACGTTTTCGTTTGCGCGAACTGATGCCGACGGAGACTACACTCTCCAGTTCGACAGCCAGAAAGACGGCGTGATCCCCGGGAAAAAGGTTGTTAAGGTCAGTACGACTCGGACAGTTCTTGGTCTGGCTGGTGAAGACGGTGAAGAAGAAGGCGAGGCTTCGAGTGAAAGTGCAGGCGGCGGCTCCGCATCCAGAGTTGAGGCTGTTCCTGCGTGTTACAACAAAGATTCAAAGCTATCGGTCGAAGTCTCGGGCTCCGCGAGTTTCAACTTTGACCTCAAATCGGATTGCTCAGTCACGGGAGCAAAGTAGTGCATCGTCAAGGCTTCGTTGAGGGGTGGAAGCCTGAAGCGCAAGCGAAGGAACCTGTGTGCCTGACTTCGCTTGCGCTTTTTGAAGTTGCGCGTTTCAGGCCCGGAGGGCCGACATATCCCATGCCGGTGGCGCAAGCCACCGGTAAACGAGAATCAAAAACCTGAGGCCTGAAGGGCCGGCACACTTGTGATTGTGTCGGCCCTTCAGGCCTGAATCGCTGTGTTCTCTGTATTTCGGTGGCTCACGCCACCGGCTGACGATGTGCCGGGCTTCCAGCCCTGACGAAATGTGCAACTTCAAAACTTGCGATTCAGGCTTCAATGCCAGCAATCCACAATTCAAGCCTTGACGTGGCAGTAGGCTCAGTTCCGCATGGTTTCCGCGAAATCGCCAGCCCTTCCGATCTGCGGTCGCGAGGGGCGTTCGTATGGGAGAAATCTCCCGAGCTTCTGCATGGCACGGCTATTTGTCAGGTTTTCCGAAATAATTCGGTACATGCACCGAACCGTTCCACTGTTTCTGAAACCGCGCGAGGTCAGGCGGCACATATCTCTGATGAGGACTCGGTATAATGCTCTCCGACGAACTCGAACGGCTGCAGCAAATGCGGAACAGCGGTGCTCTGAGTGAAGCCGAGTTTCAGCAGGCCAAGCAGCAGGTGCTGAACGGCGGTGTGTTTTCTGGTCAATCGATTTCAGGTCCTCCAGTCGCAACGGCCGATGCGTATGCCTCCGCCGAATTGTCCGGCAAGGTCTGCGGCATGGAGCCGAAGACCTGGAACACCCTGATGCACCTCTCTCAGCTTCTGACATGGACCGTGCTGGGGATTGCCGCACCGATCATCATGTGGGTGGTGAGTAAGGATGAATCCCGGGACGCAAACCGGCACGGACTGATGATTCTGAACTGGCTGCTGAGCAGTCTGATCTACGCACTGATCTCTGGAGTTCTCTGCCTTTTTGTGATCGGCATTCCAATGCTGTTTGCCCTGTTCGCGCTCAATATCATTTTCCCGATCATCGGGGCGATCCAGGCAAACAATGGTAAACTCTGGACATACCCGCTGACGATCAATTTTTTCAACCCGGATGCCGTGTGAAGAGACTCAGCCGACTTCATACGTCACGACGCCATGTCTCTGTGCGCGACTGATGCGTTCGGTGGCGTACAGACCGGCAAGAATGAACTCGACACACGAAGCCCGCACGGCGGCGTTGTCAGCGGCGTTGACTTCGAAGGCCTTGTCCCAGACCGGCGGGACTCGCTTCAGCAGCGTTTCGTAATGAGCGCTCGGCAGCATGTCTCCGACCTCGATCTTCACGCCCTTCGCAAAGATCTGCGCGATGGATTCGAGACCGTGCTGTTCCACGTATTCTTCAAAGATCGTCCTGATCGCTTCGGCGATGACAGCATCCAGCACCTGCCGCTCATTCATCTGATGACTGCTCATCAGATCGACTTCCAGTTTGCCGAGTGATGATGAATACAGGTGCCCGAGATCGCTGATCCGCGGTACGGCAGGCTTCTCGCCCAGCACCGCACCCCGGCGTCGGGCGCTGGCGATCATCGTGTGATAGTTGGCGATGCTGAACCGCGCGCTGACCCCGGACTGCTGATCAATATAGCGGCTCTTCCGCGCCGCACGACTGATCTCTTCGATGATCTGCTTCATGAAGAACGGAATAAGCACCGGGAAGTCGCCGTCCAGCGGAATGTCGGTCTCCTGCTCCATGATCTGAATTCCGGCTTCGCGTTCGGCCGGATAATGAGTTCTGATCAGGCTGCCGATGCGGTCTTTCAGCTGCGGTATCACCTTACCGCTGCGGTTGTAAGTGGCAGGATTGGCGGAGAACAGAATCATCACATCGAGTTCAAACTGAATCGGATAGCCGCGAATCTGCACATCGCGTTCTTCAAGAATATTGAACAGCCCGACCTGCACCAGTTCGTCCAGTTCAGGAAGCTCATTCATTGCGAACAGACCGCGGTGCATGCGCGGGATCAGGCCGAAGTGCAAAGCGTCTTCAGCCGACATACTTGTTCCGCCGGCAAGCCTGGCTGGATCGATCTCACCAATGATGTCCGCGAACTTCGTTCCGGGAGCCAGTCGTTCGGCATAACGTTCTTCACGCGGCCACCAGCGGATCGGAATCTGGTCCGGAGACACATCACGAAGACACCGCTTCCCCTGCGACGTGATCGGCCTGTGAGGATCTTCATGGACCGGGCAACCGGGCAGATCGAGAAACGGTATGGCATCATCGAGAAACCGCGGCAGGGCGCGCATGATTCGACTCTTGCCCTGACCTTTTTCACCCAGGATCAGGATGTCGTGCCCTGCCAGCAGTGCAAGGCTGATCTCCGGAACGACCGTGTTTTCGTAACCCACGATGCCGGGGAATAACTCATCGCCGGCAGCCAGAGCCCTCAGAAAATTCGAACGGATTTCGTCCCTGACTGTGCGCGACTGCCAGCCGCTGGCGTTGAGTTCAGCGAGATTCGACGGACGGTAAGATGAAGTCATGTGAACTCGGGTACGGTTGACTCGCCGCGTTGCCGGCGGGAATTGTGATTCTCAGTTGTCTCGGGAGGTCGAGCCTCGCACAGCAGATCCAGGTTCAAGGCGAATTCCCGCCGGCGGAGCGGCCGTTCAACAGCTGGCGACAGATTCATCGCGAACAGGATTATCGGCCTGTCCATCAAAACGAACAGTGAGTGCTGTCCGATTCTTATCGAAGTTCATGCACCTTTTCGCCGTACGGCGGATCTGATCAATTCGCCGAACCTGTCACGCTGTCCGGGAATCGGGAAGTCGGCAGCAATCTCCAGTGCGAGAAAGTGTTCGTCGGCCGGCGGGAGTTTCACGAGGTCCTTGAGAGTTGTAACGATCTGCACCGCGCCGGATTGCCTGGCTTCAGCCACAACTTTCCGGAGATCGTCGACTGTGTAATGATGGTGATCCGGAAACCAGCGGGTTCCCGCGATTTCCAGACCGGCTTTCCGGGCAGTAGCGGCGAAAGCCTCCGGGTTCCCGATGCCGCTCATGAGATACACGCGACGACCAGTGATTCCCGACAACGCGGATTTCTGCCCCGTGATACTCCTTAGTCCGGCAGTCCGGAAGGCGATCCTCAGAATCTTCCCGTCAAGTCCTGGCGCGATTCGCAGCAGCGTGGCTTCAATCGCCGTCAGTCCGGATTCACTCACGAGATCCGATCGAGTGATGAGCACCGCGTCTGCACGGACCAGGGACGAGAGTGGTTCCCGCAGCAATCCTCGCGGCAGGAGGTGTCCGTAGCCGAACGGATTCGTGGCGTCGATCAGGACGAAATCAAAATCCCGATGCAGACGGCGGTGTTGAAATCCGTCGTCCATGACAAGAGCCGCGACGGGATGATCTCTGACAATGCGTTTTGCCGCAGCAACGCGATCCGGGTGCTGTTCGTGCGGAACATCCGGACACAACTGAAACAGCACCAGCTTTTCGTCATTCGCCTGTCCGCCGACGGATCGATAGCCCCGGCTGATGATCCCAGGCGAACATCCACTGTCCTGCAGCACCTGGCAGACCAAAGCCACAATCGGTGTTTTGCCCGTACCGCCGGTCGTGATGTTGCCGACGCTGATGACAGGAACTGCAGCCTTGTGAGTTCCCGTCAGCCCCTTGTTGTACATCAGATTCCGGAATCCGATCGCTGTCCGGTATCCCATGGAAGCTGCTCGCAGTACCGCTCGAAGTGATTCTGCGGCCGCACCTTGGCGCTGACCGCTGATGAAACTACGAAGTGTCGATTCATCCACGAGTGGCCGTTCTCTCGCTCCAGATATCGCGCCGACTTTGTGAAGTACTGGAAAATGGCAGTACGAACGTGCGACCCCCCGCCAGGCAATCCTATCATGCGATCGGTTTCCTGAAAATGTCACGTCAGCGATCGGTCAGCGCAGCTCTGCACTTTTCCGGATGCCGACCTCATATATCGTCCGAGGCACAGCATCCGCGCCGGAAAACGACCGCATGAAGAGCGATGCCATCAGGCAACTGAGCCCGACAATGGCGGCCACTTCCGGAATGCCGAACACGGGACTATTCCCGGTGACGGCGGGAAAGATCATGATGTACAGATCCACCCAGCGTCCCAGCAGGACCACGACCGCAATCTTCAGCATGACGCTTTCGCTCCTCTTGCACGGGCGAGGCAGCAGGACAAAGAATGGAATGACCCAGTTCAGCACGATGTCGGCAAGAACGACCGGACCCCATGGCCCGTGCGTGCGACGGATGAAATAAGAAGTCTCTTCGGGGATATTCGAATACCAGATCAGCATGTACTGACTGAACCAGATGTACATCCAGAAGCAACTGAATCCCAGCAGCAGTTTGCTCAGATCATGCAGGTGATCTTCACGAAACACGCCGGCCAGCGGGCCGTGTCTTCGCAACAGGATGCAGGCCACGATCATTGCTGCCAGTGTGCCGAGAATCAATCCGGAAAACTGATACACGCCCCACATCGTGCTGAACCACATCGGCTCAAGCGCCATGACCCAGTCAACTCCGGCGAGTGAAATTGAGACGGCGAATACTGCCAGAAACAGGACGGACGAAATGCCGCCGACACGCGGTGCAGCATGATGAACGTCATCATCCTGACGTCGTGAGCGATTGACCAGGACTCTTGAGAACCCGAGCCACAGCAGCACAAAGGTGACAGCCCGGGCTGCGAAGAATTTGGGTTCCAGCCAGAGTTCTTTGAACCAGAACGTCCCGGCATCACCGGCACCATGATGATGCCATGCATATTGTGGCAGATGCGCGATCAGAGCGACCAGCAACATTGCGCCACTCAGGGGCAGCAGGCCGGTCATGGCTTCCGGAACACAGCGAAACGCAACGCTCCATCTCGCACCGCAGACATTCGTCAGAGCAATGAACAAAGCGCCGCCGAGGCCGAGCGTCACCAGAAAATAGCAGCCGAGCAGGAAGTTGGCCCATGCGCGGTCCGGTGCGATCAGGGCAGTGCCGGCCAGGATCGCGGCAGCGACGGTCGCGACTGCAGACAGCCTTCGTGAAAGTGCCGACGGAATGACAATTGAAACAGACATCAGGGCCGATTCTCCTGAGCCTCGGAGGGAGCGTTCTCCGGAACAACGGGCACGCCCGGTACAGTGGTGTCGACGGGCTGTGCAGGCATTGCTGCGTCGTGCTGCAGACTGCGGACAAAGTTGATGACGTCCCAGCGGCGATCTCGTGACAACTGCGAGGCCATAGACGACATGCTTCCCTGTCCCCAGGTCAGAATGTGAAACAACTGGCCATCCTGCATCTGCACCGACTTGCCCGTGGGCAATGGCGGCGGCGGCGGAAAACCGCGCTTCGCCACCGATCCATCGCCCGCACCGCTTGCCCCGTGACAGACGATGCAATACACGGCATAGACCTCAGCGCCGCGCTGCACGGATGCCTGAAACTGTACAGCCGCATTGAGCTTATCAGCGGCATCGGTGCCAGCCGGTGCAATGGAGGCATCGACGGAAGCCCCGGCGGTTCCAGCCACCGTGAACGGGTTGAACAGTTCCTCTCCGGCGCGGACGGCGTCTTCTTTTGTCGCTGCGTAATGAAGTGGCAGATCGCCGCGGGCAATGGTCCCCGGAACCGGGGCCTGCAGCGTGCGTCCATCAGGAAAGACAGAGTTTGCGGAAAAGGCGTTGGAAGCAGCCGAGCGTTTCATCTGCGGCAGGAATTCATAATTCGGCACCGACCGATCCGCATCGACAGATGTGATCAGACCGACTGCAATGGACAGCAACACAGCCAGTACGATGTTGATTCGGGTGAGGTTCAAGGGCAGCGTCCTCCTTCCTGAATGCGTTCGTAAGTCTCAACGACGTTGAAAGTCTGCAGAAATTCCTCCACCCGAGAGACATCAAACGCGGCATCCGACTCGTCAATCACCAGCACAAATCGGTCGTCCGTTGTCCCCGGATGAATACTGCATGCCTGTTTTCCGGGATACAGACGGCTCACGGCAAACAGAGAGAGCACCGATCCGAATCCAGCAAGCAGCACGGCCGCTTCGAACGCGACCGGGACATCCGACGGCAGGGAGTTCCATGGCTTGCCGCCGACATTGACCGCCCAGGAAACGGACGCGGTCCAGTGTTCAAACCACAACATCCCCAAAGCGCCGGTCATCCCGCATAGGAAACATACCCACGTCAGTCGCGAGGGCTTGAGTCCCATGGCCTGATCAAGTCCGTGGACGGCGTACGGCGTGAAAGCATCGACAATCCGCAGACCCTTCACACGAATGGCGGTCGTGGCGGCCAGCAGATCATCTTCGTGTTCGAACGAAGCGAACA